>NZ_JBHRWK010000076.1:0-63666 GCF_042647925.1 Amycolatopsis speibonae | reverse complement strand
ATCTGGCACTGGTCACACTTCCGCCGCCGACGACAACACCAAGCCCGCCTCAGCCACTACAAACGACGAGGCTACCCACTCACCGAACTGCCGTTGCAGTACTAACCGTCCTGGCCACTCACGAGGACTGGACCGACGCGCCACCGCCGCTCGGCCGCGGGAAGTACGTGAAGGCCTCCTTCCCTACCTTCAGGGTAGGCAAGGAGGCCTTCACGGACCGGGCCTGGGAGCTATCGCAGCCGGAATCCACTGGGTACTTTTGGCCTAACCACTCATGGGGGCGTGAGGTCAGCGGCGTATGAGACCGAGGTCGGTCGCGGTGGCGACGGCGGCGGTGCGGGAGTCGACGCCGAGTTTGGTGTAGCTGCGGGCCAGATGGGACTTCACGGTGCCCTCGGTCAGGTGGAGCCTGTCGGCGATCGCCCGGTTGGACAGGCCGTCGGCCACCAGGACCAGGACTTCGATCTCCCGCAGGGTCAGTGCCGTGGTGGGCATCCGCATGCGGTTCATGAGCCTGTCGGCGACTGTCGGCGCCAGCGTGGTGCGTCCGGCGGCGGCGGTGCGTACGGCGGCCGCCAGGTCTTCGGGAGGCGCGTCCTTGAGGAGGTAGCCGGTGGCGCCCGCTTCGATGGCGGGCAGGGTGTCGGCGTCGGTGTCGTAGGTGGTGACGATCAGGACGCGCGGAGCACCCGGCCGCGCGGTGATCGCCGCGGTGGCTTCGGCTCCGGTCATGCCGGAGCCGAAGCGCAGGTCCATCAGCACGACGTCGATGTCGCCCTCCGCGGCGCGGGCCACCGCATCCTCCGCTGTCGCGGCTTCGGCCGAGACGACGAGACCGGGTTCGGTTTCCAGCACGGCGCGCAGCCCCGCCCGGACGATGGGGTGGTCGTCGGCCAGGAGGAGCCGGATCGGGGGTTCGGTCACGGGCGTTCCCCGGGTTCGACGGGCAGCCGCACGGACAAGGTGGTGCCATGGCCGGGCGAGGACCCGACGGTGAGGGTGCCGTCCAGGGCTTCGGCCCGGGCGCGCATCGTCGTCAGGCCGAAACCGCTGTGCCGGGGATCGAAGCCGACCCCGTCGTCGACGACGACGAGGGCGACGTGCTCGTCCAGATAGTTCAAGGAGACCTCGGCGGTGGACGCGTCGGCATGCCGGACGGTGTTCGCGAGCGCGGCCTGGCCGATACGCAGCAACGCGACCTCGTGCGTGGTCGGCAACGGCACGGGAGTGCCGGCGAGGTGGAAACTCGCGGTGATCCGGTGCCGGGCGCTGGTGGTGGCGCAGAGCCGTTTCAGTGCGTCGGCCAGCGTGGTGTCGTCGAGCGCGGGAGGGGACAGGGCGACGACGAAGCGGCGGGCTTCGGCGAGGTTGTCCGCGGCCGCTTGACGGGCTTGCTCGACGTAACGGGCGGCGTTCCCGGCAGTGTCGGGAAGCGTTCTTTCGGCGGCACGCAACAGGAGCTGAATACTGGACAGCCCCTGGGCGAGGGTGTCGTGGATTTCGTGGGCGAGCCGCTCTCGTTCGGCGAGCACTCCTGCCTCGTGCTGGGCCTCAGCGAGGTCCACACGGGCCGCGGTGAGCTTCTTGATCAAGTTCCGGCGTCGTTCGCTTTCGCGGTACAGCGCCTGGTAGGCCCATACGACGGCGACCGCGACGGCGGCGCCGAGGGCCGGGCCGATCGCCGCAGCCGGGACGAAGGAACCTTGATGGGCGGTGAACGCGGTGATCGCGGCCAGGGCGGTCGCGATCACCGCGAGCAGACCCTGGCGGCGCGGCAGCAGATGCAACTGAAGGAAGTACAGCGGGAACGCGACCCACACGCCGTCGGCGGTCAGCACCAGCAGGACCAGCCACACGACGCCCACCGTGAGCAGCCACCACGCGGCGGCTCGCCGTGACGTCCTGACACGGGGCAGGAGCGGGCCTGCCGCGTACACCACGCCGCAGGTCAGTGCTGTCAGGACGACCGCTGCCGCTTGGGCCGAGCCGGCGGCGACCGCCCGCACCGCCGCCAGGGCGAGCAGGGCGATGAGCAGCAGGTGCAGACACCAGGTCAGCACCCGGCTGGTCGGGGTCAAAGCGGGCGGGATGGTCACAATGCGTCCAGGCTACGGAGCCGGATAGGGGAGCGCCTCTATCCAAAGGTAGAGGCGGCGTGCCGTCTTCCGGCTCGCGAAGTGTGGTCTCCGGCCAGATGTCCTTTCTGGACCCGGCGGCGATCGTAGAGAGGTAACCAGCCCACCCGCCGGAAAGGACAGACCGGAGCCGTGTTCGTCGCCTGGAGAGACCTGAGATTCGCCAAAGGGCGGTTCGCCCTGATGGGTGCCGTAGTCGTGTTGATCACCCTGCTGGTCGGCCTGTTGTCCGGGCTCACCGCCGGACTGGGCGAGCAGAACATCTCCGCGATCACCGGCCTGCCCGCGGACAAGATCGTCTTCGCCGCACCCGGCGACGGGCAAAGCCTTTCCTTCGCCAACTCCGCTCTCACCGAGACGCAGCGACGGCAGTGGGCGGGGACCTCGGGCGTCACCGGCGCCGAACCGCTGGGCATCGCCACCACCAAGGCCACCGCGGGGGACCGCAGCGCCGGGATCTCCGTGTTCGGCGTCCGGGCCGGTTCCGCGCTCGCACCGGACAGCGGCGCGATCGGCGGTGATTCGGTGGTGCTGTCGACAGCCGCCGCCGACGATCTTGGTGTCCGTGCCGGGGACACCGTCTCCGTGGCCGGGCATCCGCTGGCCGTCGCCGCGGTGTCGGGGAACGCCTGGTTCAGCCACACCCCGGTGATCTGGACCGGCCTCGACGTCTGGGCGAGGACGGCTCCGCCGGCGGGCGGGAAGCCGACCGCGACCGTGCTCGCGCTGACCGCAGCCACCGACGTCGACTTCGCGGCCACTGACCGTGCCGCAGGTACGAAGACGGTTTCGAAGAGCGACTCGTTGTCCGCGATCGGCTCCTACACCTCCGAGAACGGTTCGCTGCAACTGATGCGCGGCTTCCTGTTCGCCATCTCCGCGCTCGTGATCGGCGCCTTCTTCACTGTTTGGACCATCCAGCGCAGCGGGGACATCGCCGTCCTCAAGGCGTTGGGAGCCAGTACGGGATTCCTGCTGAAGGACGCGCTCGGCCAGGCTGTCGTGCTTCTCGTCGGCGGCACCGCCGTCGGAACCGGACTGGCTGTCGGCCTCGGCGCCGTGGTCGCCGGCTCCGCCGTGCCCTTCCTGCTGACTCCGGCCACCGTTCTCGTCCCGGCCGCCGTGATGATCCTGCTCGGAGCGCTGGGAGCCGCCCTTTCCGTCCGCCGCATCACCTCCGTCGACCCGCTGACCGCACTGGGGAGTGCCCGATGAGCCTGAACCTGACCGGCGTCACCCTCACCTACCCCGACGGCGACGCCCGCCTCACCGCCCTCGACGACGTCACGCTGGACGTTCCCGCAGGTGCCCTCATCGCTGTCGCCGGGCCGTCCGGCTCCGGCAAATCCAGCCTGCTCGCCGTCGCCGCCACCCTCATCAGCCCGGACGACGGGACCGTCACCGTCGACGGCACCGAGACCACCGGCCTGAGCCGCGGGGAACTCACCGAACTGCGGCGCCGCAAGATCGGGATCGTCTTCCAGCAACCCAATCTGCTTCCCTCGCTCACGGCCGTCGAGCAACTTCAGGTCATGGCCCGGATCGACGGCCGCTCCCCGGCCAAGGCCCGCGGCGCGGCCATGGATCTGCTCGACGCCGTCGGGCTCGCGCCGCAGGCAGGACGACGTCCGCATCAGCTCTCCGGCGGTCAACGGCAGCGGGTGAACATCGCCCGCGCGCTGATGAACGAGCCCACCGTATTGCTCATCGACGAGCCGACGAGCGCGCTCGACCATGACCGCGGCGCCGCTGTCGTCGAGCTGATCACCCGCCTCACTCACGAACGGGCCACCGCCACCGTTCTCGTCACTCACGACCGCGTCCACCTCACCGCGGTGGACCGGATAGCCGAAGTGCACGATGGACGGCTGCGCAGTCCCTCGCCAGCGAGCTGACCACGTGGATCGGGGCCGGTGGGGACCGTGACGGCCTTCGGTTCGAAGCCCATCTTGTCCGGTGCCACGGCAGAGCGGATAGTGGAGGTCATGGCGTGTCTCGATGCGGCTGACACGTGGCTGCCGCGCGACAGCGATTCGCCTGGAGTGATGTCGGGCGACAGCGGGACTCAGCGGATGTCGACTGCCGTGAACGGGCAGCCGATCGACATCGATGCCCTCCTGACGCACCTGCGTGATCGGGCGACGTTGGAGCACGCGGCCGGTGTGCTGCTGGCTCGGTACGAGCTGGCCGACGCCCCGACGGCGATCCGTGCGCTGCGGACCGCGGCTCTCCGTCATCACGTGGGCCGTAACGCGCTGACCAGAGCGTCGCCCCTCGCCCGTGGCGGGACGGCCGTTGGTTCCCGCCTCGTGTCCGGCGGAGCGCACCGGAACTCGATTTCCTGTCCGCTTCGTCCTGATCCGGCCGACGGGCCTGAAACTGGAACGAGCCGAGGGATTCTCCACGGAGTTCTTCCAGCACTTCGCCCACGTCGAGGGTGATGCCACCGCGTGCGGTATCGCTTCGCGGGTGCGTGAACCGATCACGGTCGCCGATGTCACCAAGTCGGGCATTTTCGATCGGCCGGCGCTCGAAGCCCTTGTCGTGGAGAAGATCCGGGCCGTGTACAGCGTCCCACTCACCGGCCCGAACGGGTGTGAAGGCGTAGTTTCGGTTCACTATCGCCGCTCAGGCCAGGTTCCGTCCAAGGCGACCCGCGACGAGCTGTCCCGGATCGCGTTTCAGACTGCGTCATGGCTGCATTGGTACCGACGGACGGCCACCCTCGACGCTCTCGAAGACCTCCATCACCACCGCGGCCGGTTTCCCGGCTGATTCCCGCCGATAGGGACTTTCGCCCTTTCGCGCCGGGCCGGACCACCTTGTGAACGGGACCCACGGCCAAAGGGCGCGGGACTTCATCCTCTGCGATCGGCACGTCCCGGCGTTCGAGACTGGGGTCGTCGAAACACGTCGAGAGGAGCAGGGATGCCGGTCGCCACGGAAGGGTCGATCGTCGCCGGGATCGACGGGTCCCGGTCCGCGAGGACGGCGGCGTTGTGGGCAGCGGACGACGCTTCGCGACGAGGCTTGCCGCTACGGCTGGTCCACGTCTACCGGGTCCCGCTCGCGAAGATGCCGGGTGTCGTTCCCCCGGCCGAAAAGATCCGGGCGGGGTTCGCGAATCAGGGGCAAGAGTGGACCTCCCACGTGCATGAGGTCGTTCTGGAGCGCTTTCCGGATCTGGTCGTCGAGACCGCGATCAGGGAGTGGAGCGCGGTGCCCGCCCTCATCCAGGAGTCGACCACGGCGACGATGGTGGTGCTGGGGTCGCGGGGGCTGGGCGGGTTCACCGGGCCATTGATCGGCTCGACGGCGGTCTCGCTCGCGCGGCACGGCCATTGCCCGATCGTGGTGGTCCGCGGACGCAGGCCCGACGGCCCCTTGCCCAACGACGGCCGGATCGTCGTCGGCACGGATGGCTCACCCACCAGCGAAGCCGCCCTCGTGTTCGGCTTCGACGAAGCGAGATTGCGGGAGGAAGGGCTGACAGTCGTCCGGACCTGGTCCGAAATACTGGACCACGGCGCGGTCCGGCCGCATCTTCTCGACGTCGACCCGACAGAAGTCGAGATGGAAGAGCGGAAGTCGGTCGAAGAGCAGGTGGCTCCTTGGCAGGACAAGTACCCGGACGTTCCGGTCGAGGTCGTCGTGCGTCAGGGGCGCCCTATCCGGACCTTGCTCGAATTCGGTACCCGAGCCCGCTTGCTCGTCGTCGGCTGCCGCGGACGAGGCGGGTTCGAAGGGATGCTCCTCGGGTCGACGAGTCAGGCGCTGGTCGCCCACTCGGTGTGCCCTGTCGCCGTCATCCGGCCCGCGGTGCCGGGCGAGGGCCAAGTCGACGAGGAACTGTGAGGCGGGAAGCGGCATGCGGGCAAGAGACCTGATGACGAGACCGGTCGTCACAGTCACGCCGGAGACGACCGCCAAACACGCCGCCGAGCTGTTGACCGAGCACGGCTTCACCGCATTGCCGGTGGTGAACGACGAAGAACGCTTGATAGGCATCGTGACCGAGGCGGATCTGATCCGGGACCGGTTCCCCGAGGACGTCCGGTTCGCAGGGCGGTCGGCAGGCCGCTTGGCGCCCGGCGCCACTGTGGCCGAGGTGATGACAACGCCCGTGGTCGGGATGAGCGCGGGTTCGGATCTCGCCGAGGTCGGCAGGGCACTGCTCGACGGGAAGTTCCGGGCGATGCCCATTGTGGACGGTGCGAAAGTGGTGGGAATCCTCACCCGGGGCGACTTCGTCCGCGCGTTCGCCAGGGCCGACGGTGCGATCGCCGCTGACGTACGGCATCACCTCGCCATCTACGGCGGACCGGGCCGATGGGCTGTCGACGTTCAGGAGGGCATGGTCCGCATCGGCGACCGATACGGGAACGACACCGACCATCATGTGGCGAAGGTCATCGCCGAGGGGATTCCCGGTGTCGTGCAAGCGAAGGTGACTTACCAGGAGGGTGAGGAATGAGTGCCGCGGTGAACAGGATCGTCGTCGGGGCGGACGGTGCCGAGCCGGGGCGGGCGGCCGTTCGCTGGTCAGCGGCCCGCGCCGCCGAACGCGGTCTTGGCCTGCTGATCGTGCACGCTCTCCACGTGGAACAGCGAGCCTACGGTGGTGGGCTCGCGGGACCGGCCCCGTGGTTCGACGTGCTCGCCGCGGACGGGCGGCGAATCCTCGACGAAGCCGTGGAGGAAGCCGGATCGGCCGCTCCCGGTGTCCGGGTGGACACCCTGATGCCCACGGAATCGCCGGTCTCGATCCTGGTCGAGGCGTCGAACTCGGCGACGATGGTGGTGGTCGGCGGGACAGGCAAGGGCTTCTTCGGGGAGATGACCATAGGCTCGACGGCGTCGGCGATCATCGCGCACGCGCACTGCCCCGTGGTCGTGCTCCGGGGCAAGAAGGGCACGACGAACTACCCCGACAGCGGGCCGGTGGTCGTCGGGGTCGACGGGAGCCCGTTGAGCGACCAGGCCTTGGAGGCGGCGTTCGAGGAAGCCTCACGCCGGAACGCGCCGCTGGTGGCGGTGCACGCCTGGTCGGACGTCACCTATGACGACGTCTACGGCATGGCGCGGCTGGTCACACAGTGGGAGTCCATCGAGGAGGACGAACGCAGACTGCTCGCGCAACGCCTGGCGGGCCTGCAGGAGAAGTACCCCGACGTCGCGGTGGAACGCTCGCTCGTCCGCGACCGGCCACGGCAGGTCCTGCTGGAATGGAGCGCCAAAGCACAGCTCGTGGTCGTGGGCAGCCGCGGCCGCGGCGGGTTCACCGGTCTCCTGCTCGGCTCGACCAGCCAGGCACTGGCCCATCACGCCGAATGCCCGGTGATGGTGGTCCGGACGAGGCAAACCCGGTGACCGCTGCCGGTGCACGGACGGCGCCCGCGGAACTGACGGCCGCCGAACTGTCCCGAGTGGACGCTCAAGGGCGGGCGGTGAAGGAAACGGGACGTTCACCGTCGCGAGGTCACGCCACACAGCCCTGCGACCGACCGCCGCGCCAGGCTGGAAAAACGCCCATCGACCGGCTAGGAGCGCAGGATGATCCTCACCGATTTCCCGGTGCTCACCACGGCGCTGAAGGCAGCGGTGCGGGCACCGTCTCCGCACAACATCCAGCCTTGGTTCTTCAGGGTGGGAGCCGATGTCGTCGAGGTCCATCTCGACGAGGACCGGGTGCTGCTGGTGTGCGATCCCGACGGCAGGTATCGGCCCGGCGGCGGGGAATCGCGGCTGCCATTCCGCGCCGATACAGCAATCGGCGCCCGTTCGCGGATCACCGGCCGGAGACCCGGCGCCGCGCGGGAAGGGCCATGCAACGGGTCCTGCTTTCCGCGACCATGGCGGGGTTGCGTGAGCTGATCGGTGGCAGCCAGTACCCGCAAACCCTTGTCCGGCTCGGTTTCGACTATCCGGGCGTCCCGACGCCGCGGTGCCCGCTTGCGGCGGTCGTCGACGAGAAGACGTCATGACGGTGATCGACACCATGATCGGGGCCCATGTCTGGTCGACGGAGGAGAAGCGGATCCTCGTCCAAGCCGCTCGCCTCGCCCCGCGCCGCCGGCTCGGCGACAACTGGGCCTTGGAGATCCAGGGGGACCAAGTCGAGTTGTACGAACGTTTCGACGAGACGAGGTGGTTGCGCGACCATTGCGGCCGGACCCGTCTCCTCGCCTGTGGCGCGGTGCTGACGCATCTCGACGTGGCGATGAGATTGCTCGGCTGGCTGCCGTCGATCGACCTGAGCGCCGTGCCGAACGTCCCGGATCGCGTCGCCATGCTCAAGGCGTCCTCGCGGTCGAGGCCCGGTAACCGGGACTTCGCCCGGTACGGCGCGATGGCCGGCCGGGCATCGTTGCCGGTGCCCGGCTCGCTGGACACCTGGTGCGAGGAGCTCTCGCGGGATCACCAGGGCGACGGCGTGCGGGTCGCCGTGTTGTCCGCGGACCGCGCGTTCGAGCTGCCTTCGGTGGGCGGGCGGATCCGCCGCGATCTGGACCCGGCCGACGACGATTCGCCGGGAAACGTCTTCGTGGTCACCACGATGGAGGAGACCAGGCATCAGATTGTCCGGGCGGGCGCGACGGCGCAGTGGCTCCGGCTCGAGGCCACGGAACACGGCCTGCACTGCAGGACCGTCGCCGCGCCGTTCGACGCCCCCGCGCGCCGTGGCTCGCTCGCGGGCACCGCCGGGGTGCCGGGCACACCTCAGCTCCTGGTCATCGTGAACCTGCCTGGATGACACCGAGAGAAGGGAACGACGTCATGGCGCAGCACTCTTCCGCGGTGTCGCGCTGCGATGGTCAAGGTGGGCGACGGTGCTGTCTTGGCGACGGGAAGCTGCACAACCCTCCTCGTCGGTTCGGTTTCGATCGTCTGATCTTCCGGAAACAGGGAGTCGCCGCATGCGAGAGCCGAAGGGCACGCTGCGTGGGCAATGGTCGGCCGGCGAGATGGAGGTGCTCGCCAGAGCCGCGGTGAGCGCGCCGTCGACGCGTCGGGGACGGCCCTGGTCCCTCGCGCTTCCAGAGCGCCGTGCGGAGGTGATGGAGCACGTCGACCCGGCCCGGCCATCGTCGCCGTCGGACCGGCGTGACCAGTTGATCTCCTGCGGTGCGGTGCTGGCCAATCTCGTCCTGGGTGTCCGCGTTCTCGGCTGGGACGCACGGGTCAGCGTGGCGACGGAGGCGGAGGCGCCGCTGGCCGGTGTCGTGGCCGTCACCAGGCGATCCCCGCCCTCCGCCCACGATTTGCACGGCTATTCCGCCATTTCGCGACGGACCAGCCACGACGCCGAGTTCTCGCGCGTGCCGGTGGCGCCGGATCTGATGGCCCGGATCGTCCGGCGGGCGTCCGGTGACGTGCTCTGCCGGGTCGTGCACCCCGGAGAGCTTCGGCCTCTGGCGAATCTGCTCGAAGCGGCCGCCGAGTCGGTTCGGAACGAGCCGGAACTGAAGGTGTGGACCGATGCCTGGCACATTCGAAGAGCGGACGTGCGGTACTCGCCCAGCGCCGAGGCCTGGTCGCCCTGGGCCGAGGTGGTACGGAGCGGGCCGCTGATCCCCGCAGGCGTGAAGCTGGCCGACAGGTTGAAAAAGGAGACCCTGGTGGTCTTCTGCGCCGCCACCGAAGGCAGGCCCGAGGTGGTGTCGACCGGTGTGGCGATGGAGTCGCTTTGGCTCGCGGCGGTCGAAAGCGGGCTCGCGGCCTCGACATTGACACGCCCACTTCGCGTGCCACGGATCAGAAGTCGGTTGATCGCCGAGCTGGCCCTTCCCGGTGCGCCGGGCTTGATCATGCGTTTGGGCTATCCGGCTGGGTGACTCGGGTGTATTTCGGCCGAAGCCGTTGCGTCCGGCCGGGTCGTCCCTGAGCGGAGGCCGTGTCATGTCTTGGCAGCGGGTCCGCTGAGTGGAACGCTGAGGCCGGTCCTGACGATGAACAAGTCGTCATCCCCATCGGGAAGGAGACGGCGATGTCGGCCGAGCCGCGACCGGCTGGCAACCTGCCGCCGCCCAGCGCGGCGGTGTTGACCGGGCTCCGGCTGGACGAGTTGCTGCACGAGGTCCAGGAGCGGCTCTCGGAGATCGTCAAGACCCGTGACCGGCTGCAAGGGCTGCTCGACGCGGTTCTCGCGGTGGGGACCGGGCTCGAACTCGATTCGACCTTGCAGCGCATCGTCCAGGCCGCCGTGGAGCTGGTCGACGCCCAGTACGGCGCTCTGGGCGTCGTCGGCGACGAGGACGGGCTCTCGCAGTTCGTGTACGTGGGCATCGAGCCGGACGTCCGGGCGACGATGGGGCACCTGCCCGAGGGCAGAGGCCTTCTCGGTCTGCTCATCGAAGAGCCGCATCCGGTCCGGGTCCCGGATCTGTCGGCGCATCCGGCCTCGGTCGGTTTTCCCGCCAACCATCCGCCCATGCACAGCTTCGTCGGGGTTCCGGTCCGTGTGCGGAACGAGGTGTTCGGGAACCTGTACCTGACCGAGAAGCGCGGAGCGGCCGAATTCACCGCGGACGACGAGGTCGTGCTGCAGGCGCTGGCCGCCGCCGCGGGCGTGGCTATCGACAACGCCCGGCTTTTCGAACGCTCCCGGACGAGGGAACGCTGGCTCGAGGCGGTGGCGAAGGTCAACGGTGAGCTGCTCGGTGGTGCTTCGGTGATCGACACGCTGGGCCTGATCGTCAGGAGCGTGCGGGAACTGGCCGCAGCCGACGAGGTGATGATCCTGCTGGCCGAAGAAGGAGCGAAGGGCACGCGACCGTTGACGGTGACCGCGATCTCCGGCGAACGGCACGGTGCCCTGCAGGGGAAGTCGATCTCGGGCGAGCATCCGTTGCTCGACGAGGTCTTCGCCGGCGGGCAGAGCTGCCTCATCGCCGACCTCGGCACGGTCTTCACCTCGGCCGACAGTCCGCTTGCCGGTCCCGGCGTGGTGGCGCCGCTGACCAGCACGGCGGGTGTCGGCGGTGTACTGGTCGCCAGCCGGGAGAAGGGCACGCAGCAGTTCAAGGCCGACCAGCTCCCGATGTTGTCCTCGTTCGGTGATCAGGCCGCGGTGGCGCTCGAATTCGCCGAGAAGCAACGCAATCAGCGGTTGCTGGACGTACTCGCCGACCGCGACCGGATCGCACAGGACCTTCACGATCACGTCATCCAACGGCTTTTCGCCACCGGCATGAGCCTGCAGAGCGTTCTGCCCCGGGTGCCGGACGACTTCGCCCGCAACCGGGTCACCCAGGCCGTCGAGCAACTCGACCGGACCGTCCGCGAGATCAGGACGTCGATCTTCGACCTGCACACCGTGGGTGCCGACGAGACGACCAGCCTGCGCCGACGGCTGCTCGACGTCGTCACCGAACTGACGACGGCTCCGGCCGTGACACCGTCGGTCCGGATAGCCGGCGCAGTGGACACCCTTGTCCCGGCCGAGTTGTACGAGCACGCCGAAGCCGTCGTCCGTGAGGCGCTGAGCAACGCCATCCGGCATTCCGGCGCGACCGAGATCTCCGTGACCGTCGAGGCCGACAGCGAACTCGCCATCGAGGTCAGCGACAACGGTGTGGGCCTCCCGGCGGCCGGCAGGCGCAGTGGGCTCGACAATCTTTCGCAGCGAGCCGAGCGATGCGGGGGCCGCGCCGAGTTCACCGGCAGGGAGGGCGGCGGAACGAGGATCGTGTGGCGGGTCCCGTTGTCCCACAGTGCCTAGTTGTCACAGCGCCTAGCGGTCGCCGAACAGCGGGATCCGGTCTTCCTTCTTGAGCTCGGTCGCCAGTACGGCGGCTTGCGTCCGGCGCTGGATGCCGAGTTTGCCGAGGATCCGCGAGACGTAGTTCTTGATGGTCTTTTCCGCCAGGAAGAGCCGGTCGCCGATCTCCCGGTTCGTGAGCCCTTCACCGATGAGTTCGAAGACCGCTCTCTCCTGCTCGGACAGCCCGGCGATCGGGTCGTCGCGGTCGTTCTCGCGGCGGATGCGGTTCATCAGCGCGGCGGTGGTGCGGCTGTCGAGTAAAGAGCCGCCGTCGGCGATGGTCCTGATCGCCGAGACGAGCTCGTTGCCGAGGACCTGCTTCAGGACGAATCCGGACGCGCCCGCCATGATCGCGGTGAAGAGGGCTTCGTCGTCGGCGTAGGACGTGAGCATCAGACAACGCAGATCCGGCTGGACGGAAAGCAGTTCACGGCACAGTTCGATGCCGGTGCCGTCCGGGAGCCGGACGTCCAGCACCGCGATGTCGGTGTCACTCGCGGGGATCCGGGTGAGGGCCTCCGAGACCGACGCGGCTTCACCGGAGATTTCGATGTCCGGCTCACCGCCGAGCAGATCGAAGAGCCCCCGCCTGACGATCTCGTGGTCGTCGACCAGGAACACCTTGGTCGTCATGGCTCGTCCTCCTCCGCCGGGTCTTGGCCGAACGTACTCCGGCGTGCGGGATGGCACAGCGGTCTGGACGTCCTGCCGGGGAAGGGCTTTGGTCCCTGAGCGGACAGCGCCGGGGCTTAGGTCCCGGCGATCGGAGTCCTCCGTACCTGCGCACGGTCCCCGTTTTGCCGCACGGTGGGATCCCGGCATGGCGCTAGTGCGGAGGCGGAAGATGGAGCGACGAGAATCCTGGTCGACGGCGGAGACGGAGGTGCTGGCACGGACTTTGCTGCGGGCGCCTTCGGTGCACAACACGCAGCCGTGGATCCTGGAGTTCGATCGCGACCGGCTGCTGCTGGTCGAGCGCCGGGACCTGACCCTGCCGGAACACGATCCGCTGGGCCGCGACCGCGTGATCTCCTGCGGTGCCGCGCTCGCGAACCTGGAGATCGCCGTCCACGTGCTCGGATACGAGCCCGACACGGTGGCCTTCCCCGAATCGGACCGCCCGGAAGTGGTCGCCTCTGTCGCACCGGGTGAACGGGCGTTGCCGTCCGCGGACGAACTGCACCGGTACTCGGCCATCGAGCGAAGGCGTAGCTACCGAAGGCGCTTTTCCGGGCGGCCGGTCTCACATCAGCGGCTCGGTGAGCTGGTGATGACCGCGGCCTCGGCGGGCGTCGAGGCCAGGCCGATCCGCGACGAACTGGAACTGACGCGGATCGCCGAGCTGCTCGAGTTCGCGGCGGAGGCCCATCAGCACGACCACGGGTATCAGCGTGAGCTCGCCCTGTGGACGATCCGGGACGAGATCTCCCATCGGCACGGTGTGGGTCTCGCCGCCACGGCGCTCCCGCCGGGATCGCTGCCGTGGGCGGGTTTGGTCCGGCCGTCGACGGCGCTGCCGGACAGCGCGGTCCTGATGCACAGGCTGGCCGAAGAGACACTGCTCGTGTTCCTGACCCTCGACGACACCCGGCACGACCACCTGACGGCGGGTCACGCGTTGCAGACCACCTGGCTGGACGCGGTCGACGGAGGTCTCGTCGGCTCGGTGCTCACCCAGCCGTTGCACCTGCCCGAGGTGCGGTCCGCATTGTGCGAGGACCTCGAACTGGCCGGTTTCCCGCAGGCGCTCATGCGGTTCGGTTACCCGTCCGGTGCGGTGCCGACCAGCCCTCGTCGCGCGGTCGACGAAGTACTCGGACGCGGCTTCTGAGCCGGACTCCGGTCGGCTCAGCTCCGGATCGCGGCGCGGCGTTCTTCGTACTCGGCCTTGTCGATCTCGCCGCGGGCGAAGCGTTCGTCGAGGATTCGCAGGGCTTCGTCGTGGCCGGACGCGGGGCGCGCGTACCGGCGCAGCAGGATCACGGCGATGGTGACGAGTCCGGCGACGACGATGACCGCGATGGCGAGCATCAGGACGACACCGATCCAGCCGCTGCTGCCGTAAGAGGGGCCGTAGTGCATCACTGGGTCCTTTCGGTCGGTTGCGGAACCGGCGATTCCCAGGGTTCTTGCGAGCTGTGACGCCGAGGAGGGCCGGAGGACCCGCCTCGCAGGGTCCTTCGTTCCTGGTTACGTGGCCGGGAAACCCGGATCGTCGAGCTGTCCGCTCCGCGCTGAGGAGGCGTCGTGAACCAGGCAGTTCGTGTCGAAGCCAGGTTCGACCCCGGTCTGTCACGCTGGTTGTGGCTGGTGAAGTGGTTGCCGGCGATTCCGCACTACGTCGTCGTCGGCCTGCTCGTGCTCATCGCGGGCTTCGTGCTGCTGTTCACCGGCGCCGTCGCGATGGCCGCTTCGGTGGCGCTGGTCGCGTTCGCGGTCTCGCGGGCGTCGAGGGGAATTTCGACCGTAGTGCAAGGAGAACGCTGATGCGGGCGATGGTGGTGTTTCGGCACGGGAGAGCGGCTGACCGGTTCACCGACGGATCTTGATGACGGGAAGGCGGTGGCGATGGTGGGAAAGCGTGAACCCGTTGTGACGGGGGTCGACGGCTCCGAATCCGCGTTGCGGGCGGTGCGCTGGGCGGCGGGCGAGGCGGTCCGGAGCGAGCGGCCGCTGCGGCTGGTCCACGCCTGTGTCCCACCGGGCCACGACTACCCGAACCTGGAGGTCACCGCCGCGGAGGTGCGCGAGGCGATGTGGGCGACAGGTGCCAGAAGGCTGGAGGCCGCGGCCGAAGTCGCGCGGACGTCGGCGCCGTCGCTGGAGATCGAAGCCGGGGCCAGGTCCGGGGATCCACGCGCCCTGATGGTCGACGAGTCGTGGCGGGCCGCGGTGGTGGTGGTGGGTTCACGTGGACTCGGCGGTGCGGGCCGGTTGCTGCTGGGATCGTCGGGACTCGCGCTCGCGGTCCACGGTCACTGCCCGGTCGTCGTGGTCCGAGGTGATCGGACGAGATCGGGGCCGGTGCTGGTCGGTGTGGACGACTGGGGAGGTTCCGCCGCGGCGGTGCGGTTCGCGTTCCAGGAGGCATCGACGCTCGGTGTGCCGGTAACGGTGCTCAAGACCTGGCCCGAAGTCGAATCGAGCGATTCGGCCGTCGCGCGCGAGCTGTACCTGCGGTCGCTGAAGAAGCACATCGACCACGTCGCCGCGGACTTCCCTCAGGTCGTGCCGGAGTGCCTTGTCGTCCGGGGCCGCCCCGGACGGGTCTTGCTGGAATACGGCGAGCGCGCCGGGCTGATCGTGGTCGGGACCCGTGGCCACAGTGGTTTCGGCGGGCTCCTGCTCGGCTCGGCCGGTCAGGACTCGCCAGGGCAGGCGCCGTGCCCGGTCGCTGTCGTCCGTCCGGGTGCGGTTCCCGCGTTCGGTATCCGGCAGCAGAAACCCCTTTCAGCGAAGGGAGACCGGACATGAAACAGATCGAGAACGCCACTGATCCGGGCTGCCCCCAGGGTGCCCGATGAGGTGGTGAAAGCTTCGGAAAGGACCAATCGCATGCGGACGACCGGGATCAGGATGACACCGGACGTGCAAGTGACGGTGCGCGGCGACCTTCCGCCCGCCCTCGCCGAACGAGCCGGGCGGAAGGTGAAACGGCTCTTCGGCCTCGCCCACCGTCCCGTGCTCGCCGCGTCGGTCCGGCTGAGCAGGCACGGGAATCCCGCCGTGGACCAGCCCGTGGTCGCCCAGGCGAACCTCGACGTGAGCGGGAGGCGGCTGCGAGCCCAGGTGGCCGCTCCGACCGCCGAAGAGGCGATCTACCTCCTGGAAGCGAAGCTGCGGTGTCAACTGGAGCGGAGCGCGCTCCACTGGCAGTCCAGGCGCGGTCGTCCGGGCGCCGAACCCGGCGAATGGCGCCACGATTCGCCACCCGGCCCGCCCATGTCGTGGTTCCCCATCCCGGAGGACGAACGCGAGATCGTCCGGCGCAAGTCCTACTCGCTTGCCCGCTCCACTGTGGACGACGCGTTCTTCGAGATGCACCTCCTCGACTACGACTTCCACCTGTTCACGGAATCGGGGACGGGGCAGGACAGCGTCCTTTATCACGCCGGCCCCACCTTGCACCGGCTGGCGCAGTCGACGCCGCCGGGGCCACACCGGCTCAGCCCGTTCCGGCTCGCGGTGACCGTCAGCCGGCAATCGGCGCCCGTCCTGACGACGGCCGAAGCGGTGGATCGGCTCGGCCTGCTCGGCTCACCGTTCCTCTTCTTCGTCGATGCCGGGTCGAGCCGGGGGAGCTTGCTCTATCACCGGTACGACGGCCATTACGGCCTGATCGCCCCGGACGTCCAGCTCACCGGAACAACGCGGTGAGTTCGATCCTGCTCGAGTTACCGAGCTTGTCGTACACATGGGCCAGATGGTTGTCGACCGTCCGGACGGACAGCCGCAGCCTGCGTGCGATCTCCGGACTCGTCGCCTGGCCCGCGGCCAGCCGGGCGATCTCGCGTTCCCTCGGAGTGAGCTGCTGGGTGCCTTCGACATCGTCGAGTTCCGGGGTCCGTGCGGTCGGGCAACATCGCGCCAGTTCGCGTGCTCTCGCGAGGGCGGCGCCCGCTCGTCGCGAATGTCCCGCGGCCTGGGCCACCCGGCCGGCGGCCGTCAGCATCTCGGCGGCGAGCAGGGGAGCGGGCAGTTCGGCGAACGCGTCCGCCGCGGCCAGGAGGCCGGGTTCGTCGCCTGCCGCCAGCGCGGCGGCCGCGTCCCGGTAGACGCGGGCCAGGTCGCCTTCGACAGTCTCCGCGAGCGCGTCCAGGCGTTTCTCCACCTGTTTTGCCGCGCCGAACCGCGCGGCTTCGTACAGCACGACAGCCTCCATGCACGGAAGTCCTGCGTCCCGGGCCAGCGCAGCGGCGCCGAGCGCGATGTCCGCGGCGCCGCGGACATCGCCGCGGGCGGCACTGACCCAAGCGCGATGGACCTCGGCGTGCGGCGGACCCGTTCGGCCGCGAGGACACCGCCCCGGCGACGTCGGTGCTGCTGCGGGACCGGTACGAGGTCACCCAGGTGGTCCGCCACGCCAACAAGGGCGGCGTCTACCGCGCGCTGGACCGGGAAACCGGCCGCGAGGTGATCGTCAAGGAGGCGCGGCCCCACGTCGGCACCGACCGCGAAGGCCTCGACGCGCGTGACTACCTGCGGCATGAAGGACTCGTGTTGCGTCATCTCGCCGGTGTCGGCCTGGTCCCGGAGTACGTAGACCTGTTCGAGCAGCAGGAGCACGTCTTCCTGGTCGAGGAATACCTGGACGGCGAGCGTCTCCGTGACCGGGTCGACGCCATCCTGCGCACCGGCGACGGTCAGCTCGACACGGCCGGATGCGCCGCGCTGGCCGGAAAGCTCGCGCGGTTGCTGCGTGGCCTGCACGAACGAGGCGTGATCGTCCGTGACTTCACGCCGAACAACCTGCTGACCATGCCGGACGGGTCCGTCCGGCTGATCGACCTCGAACTCGCCGCCGTCCGCGCCGGGCACCCGTCCGAGTGGCTGGTGCTGGGTGCCGGCAGCGGAACGCCGGGGCTGAGCGCGCCGGAGCAGTTCGCCCGCGCGGATCCGGATCCGACCGCGGACCTTTTCAGCCTCGGAGCCACGCTCCTGCATCAGATCGCCCAGGTGAATCCCGACTTCGCCGAGGATCTGCCGGAAGCACGCCCGCTGGAGGAGAGAGTGGCCGAATGGCTCGCCCCGCCGCTGACCCGGCCGTTGTCGCGGACGCTGAGCCGCGTGATCAAGGGGCTCGTCCGCACCGAACCGGCCGAGCGGATGAGCCTGGGGGAGGTCATCGAGCTGACCGAAAGCCCGGCGCCGGCGCTCACCAGGTCGAGGGAATTGCTCTGGTCCCCGGAGCAGTGGGACGAACTCGTCGAAGGCGCACTCGGTTATCTGGTCGAGACAGCCGCGGCCGAATCCGCGCCGAGGCCCTGGCCGGAAACAGGGTTCGGGGTGCTGAACGAACCCTGCTCCGTCCAGCACGGGCTGGCGGGCACCCTCGCCGTGCTGGCGAGGCTCAGCAGGAACGGTCTGCACGTCGAAAGGCTGTACGACATCGTGCTGCCCCGGATCCTCCGGCATCTCGACGGTCAGCACCATCGCCTTCCCGGCCTGTACTTCGGTTTCTCCGGGACGGCGTGGGCGCTGCACGACGCCGGCCGGGCACTGGGTCGTCCCGATCTCGTCGAACGGGCGCTCCGGCTGGCCAAAAGTCTCATCATGGCCTGGCCGAACCCCGACCTGACTCACGGTCTCTCGGGGCTGGGCACGTGTTTTCTCTACCTGGCAAGCGAAACCGGTGACGCGGGAGCTGGAACGACGTGCGGTTCGCTGCGCCGAAGCCGTACTGGCTGCCGCGGATCCGGGACCGGACGGTCTGTTATGGACGATCCCGATGTCGTTCGATTCGGACCTCGCCGGGTACCGGTCGTACGGCTTCGCCCATGGTGTGGCCGGGATCGGCGCTTTCCTGCTCGCCGCGGCCGGAGCCGCCGGACGCGAGGACTTCGCCGATGCCGCCCGGCGCTGCGGTGACACGCTGCTCGCCGCGTCGAGCGTCGACGCCGGGGCCATGTACTGGCCGGACTGCCCTGGGGCGTCGCGGGCGCCGGTGTGGTGGTGCAACGGATCCGCCGGAATCGGCACCTTCCTGTGCCGTCTCCACTCCGAAACCGGCGACGATCGGTACCTCGAAGCTGCGATCGGCGCCGCGCGTGCGGTGATGGCGACCCGGCATTGGGCCGGAACCGCCTACTGTCACGGACTTCCCGGCAACGGTGACTTCCTGCTCGACCTGGCGGGCGCGACCGGCGATCCGACCTACCGGGTCTGAGCGGAGTCGATCGCGCAGCTCATGTGGGCCCGGCGGATCTACCGGAACGGCCGGGCCGTGCTGCCGGACGAGGGCGGCAAGGACGTCACCAGTGGCTATGGCGCGGGAATCTCCGGCCAGCTCGCTTTCCTCGCCCGCCTGAGGTTCGGCGGACGGCGGCTCTTCCACCCCGACCCGTCGACCTGGCGTGACGGCATGTCGCCGGAGCGCTCCGGAACTCGTGACGTACGGAGGTGAACGAGATGGTCGTTCCCCTTGTCGAGGCCCTGCCCGCGCCGGGAGCAGGCTCGTCCTACCTGGACGTCGCCGTCGGCTGCTACGGCAGGACCCCGGTCTGAAGCCGACCGTCGGGCGGGTCGTGAGTGGCGAGGACGGTTTGAGGGGTAGAGCAACCGTGACGTGCCGTTGAGATGCCCCCGATGTGGCATTGGGGACGTGAGTGTCCCCAATGCCACATCGGGGGCATCTGGGGTTCGGTGACTCGACGTTCCGCATTGCCCTAGACGAACCCGCCGGAGGCGTGACCACGACTCCGCCTCCGGCGGGTTTCCCATCACGAGGAGACCCCCGGCCATGACCTCGTCACGCCGAGTCGTGCTGCGCGACCTGCTGGACGGCGCCCGGCGCCGTCACGAGCGGGAGTGGCGACCGGGCCGCTGACCACGTCGGCGGTCCTGCTCGGTTTCGGCGGTCGCCGTGCGGGCCCGCGGTCTGCCGAAATGGGGCACCATGCGACGGCGGCGTCGGAAATCCACCGCCTTAGGCGAATTCGTTCACTGGTCCCACCGGATTCGTGACTCGGCCGGCTCGACGTGCCGCTTGTGCCTTATCTCTCGATAAGTCCCATTGAGGGTGTTTGTGATCGCCGAACCGGGTTTCGGGGTGGTTTGCGAGCCACTGACCGGACGGGCTGGAACAAAATGTCGGCCAGGTCGTCGACGCGAGTCGGGCGTCGTCGTGATATGGGCCGATAGTGGCAGGGGTGCAACTCTATCCGCATTATGGGATTCGGCCACCCGGACGCGTGGTGGGCACCGCATGCCAGGTGGATCGAAAACTTGGTGACTCGACTCTGACCGTCGGGAAAATGCAGGGTTTCGGCCGTCGAGTGCACCATGGTCGCTTTGGCGGGTTGCTCCCGGTCGTCACTCACCTGCGTGATCTCGTAGAAGTCGGGGGGTCATGAAATCCGTTCCGCCTTTCTGTTCGGCCGTTCTGTCGATTTTCGAAGTCGATCGGAATGCTTCATTCGTCTGACCTAATTCCATCGAAGTGGGCTGTTCGTACGTATGCCCTTGCGCATTGTCGTCAACTTATGGCCTGCGAACCCGGATCCGGCCTTTCGTACGGATGGAGGTACCCGTTCAAAGTTTCTCGCACTACTTTCCAATGCTGTCGTCCCGGCTACGCGACGCCGAGTCCCGCCGTCGGGAAGCGTTGTTCGACAAGCGCTTCCGCCGGTAGCTGCAGTAGACCCCGCCTTGAATACGTGTATTCGTGGTGGATTGATTCGAGTACGGCTCGTTATCCGAACGAAAATCCGGCCATAACGGCGATCTATTAAGGAAAATGGTGAATTCTTTCCAAGATCTCGATGTCACTTTGGACCCGCCTTTACGGAAGGCGCGAAACGAGGGACTGGTCATACGAAAATACGGTGGATCATCGCTGGCCACACCCGGTTTGGTGAGCGACGTGGCCGCCGAGGTGGCCGCGCTCGTCGAAGCGGGGGAGCGGGTGGTCCTGGTCGTGTCGGCGATGGGGGACACCACTGACCGGCTGATCGCGTTGGCCGGGGAGTTCGCCGAGCCACCGGCTCCACGGGAACTCGACCAGTTGATGGCGACGGGCGAACAGGTCTCCGCGTCGGTGCTCGCCATGGCGCTGGCCGAACGCGGGGTCGAGGCCGTTTCGCTGTCCGGCGACCAGGCGGGGATCGAGGTGAGCGGCGACCCTGGAGCGGGAACCATCGTGCGGGTCGATCCGGAGAAGATCATCGCGCGGCTGCGTGACGTGCAGGTCGTCGTGGTCGCGGGGTTCCAGGGACGGGACGCCAACGGGGAACTGCTGACCCTGGGCAGAGGCGGTTCCGACACCACGGCGGTGGCCATCGCGGCGGCGCTCGGCGGTTCCGAATGCGAGATCTGCACCGACGTCCACGGTGTCCGCACGGCCGATCCCCGGATCGTGGCGGACACCCGGCCGGTCCGGACGATCTCCTACGACGCCATGGTGGAGCTCGCCGGACTCGGCGCTCGTGTGCTGCATCCCAGATCGGTCGAGCTCGCGCGCCGTCACGGGGTGGCCGTGCGGGTGACGCATTCCTCGGACCCCGGCCCGTCCACCATCGTCACGGCGGGAGAGCCGTCGCTGGAGGGCGCTCCCCGCGTCATCGGCATCGCTCATGAACGTGACGTGCGGCTGGTCAGGGTCGAGGTTTCGGCCTCCAGCCCGGACCACTACGCCCGCGTGCTCACGATGCTCGCCGGCTGTGGGGTGAAACCGGAGAACCTGAGCTGGCCCGATCCCGGCGAACTGCGGTTCACCGTCCGGGGTTCGGAGCCGCTCGGCCCGCCGATCACCGAACTCGCGATGGAGCTGGACGCCCGTTCCACGGTTTTCGAAGAACTCGGCTCGGTTTCGGTCGTCGGCACGGCGTTGCTCGATCCACCCGGCTTCCTGCCCGAGCTGCTCCGGGTGCTCGCCGACCACCGGGTCACGGTGCCGGCGATGACCACCTCACAGTCGCGGATCACCGCCGTGATCCCCGCAGACGCCGTCGACACGACCGTCCGCGCCCTGCACGAGTCGTTCGGCCTGGCGGAGGACCGGACATGAGCCCGTACGGACAGCCGTCGGGCCTGTTCACCACCGACGGGCTGGTCCTGACGTGCGACGGCCACGAACAGCGGGTCCGGTGGCGCGTCGGCGACCGGCTCGAGCAGCTGTACGAACGGCTCTGCGACCGGCTGCGCGCAGACGGCCTCGGTGATCGCCTCGCCGTGGACGCCGGGGGCACGAAGCTCACCTTCGCCGGTCTGGACGAGCGGGCGAATCGCCTCGCCCGTCACCTCCGGGCGCACGGTGTGCGGCCCGGCGATCGGATCGGGCTGCTGTTCGACGAACCGGTTCATCCCTACGTCGCGATGCTGGCCGTGCTCAAGGTCAACGCGGCGTATGTGCCGCTGGACGCGGGCTTTCCCGACGACAGGCTGGGCTACATCGTCCGCGACGCCGGGGTCCGGCTGGTGCTGTCGACCTCCGGTCTGCGCGACCGTTTCGAACCGGGCAGCGTCGATCTGGTCTGCGTCGACGAGGACTCGGGACGGATCGCCGCACTGTCGGGTGAGCGGCTCAGCGCGGCCGAGAAGGGCACTCCGGCGGACGAACTCTGTTATGTCGTCTACACGTCCGGCTCGACAGGTCGGCCGAAGGGCGTGACGATCGACCACGCCGCCATCTGCAACTTCGCCAGCGTCGCCGCCGACGTCTACGGCATCCAGGGCACCGACCGGATCTACCAAGGCATGACGATCGCTTTCGACTTCTCGGTCGAGGAGATCTGGGTGCCGTTGCTGTGCGGCGCGACGCTCGTGCCGAAACCCGGCGGGACCAGCCTCGTCGGTCACGAGCTCCTCGAATTCCTGAGGGACCGCCGGGTCACCGCGCTGTGTTGCGTCCCGACCCTGCTGGCCAGCCTCGACGAGGACCTGCCGTTGCTGCGGTTCCTCCTGGTGTCCGGCGAGGCGTGTCCCGAGGATCTCGTCCGCCGCTGGTACCACCCGGACCGGCGATTCCTCAACGTCTACGGCCCGACCGAGGCCACCGTCACCGCGACTTGGTCGGTGCTGAGGCCGGACAGGCCGGTGACCATCGGGGTGCCCCTTCCGACCTATTCGGTCGTCATCCTCGATCCGGACGAGCCGAGGGCGCTGGCCGCCGGTGAACTGGGGGAGATCGGCATCGCCGGGATCGGGCTCGCCGGGGGTTACCTGAACCGGCCCGACCTCACCGAACGCGCGTTCATCCCGGACTTCCTCGACATCGGGCACAACCCGTCCCGGCGCATCTACCGCACCGGCGACCTGGGCCGGATCACCCCGGACGGGGAGATCGAGTACCACGGCCGTGCCGACACACAGGTGAAGATCCGCGGGTACCGCGTCGAGCTCACGGAGATCGAATCGGTCCTGCTGCAGATACCCGGAATCGCCCAAGCGGTGGTCGAGACCCACCACCCGGAGGCAGGCACGACCGAACTGGTCGCCTACTACAGCCTGCGCCGGGACCGGGCGGCCATCGACGCCGGGGAACTACGGCGTCACTTGGGGGAACTGCTGCCGGGCTACATGGTGCCCGCTTACCTCGAACAGCTCGAACACATCCCCCTGACCCCGGCTGGCAAAGCGGACCGCAAGAACCTCCCGGCGCCGAGCAACCCGCGAAGAGGGGGAAGCGACGTCGACTACGTGGCGCCGGCCAACGAGACCGAACGCCACCTGGCGGAGGCCCTGGGCGGTGTCCTCGGCATCGAGCGGATCTCGGTGACGGGACACTTCTTCGACGACTACGGCGCCGACTCCTTGTTGCTGGCCAAGTTCTGTGGCGTGGTCCGGGAGCGCGGCGAGGTCGCGTCGTTGTCGGCGAGGGACGTGTACCTGAACCCCACCGTTCGCGGGCTGGCCGACCTGGTACACGCTTCGCCCCTGGGCGCTGTCGCTCGCGCAGAGGAGCCGCGTCGGGCGTCCACCGGCGCCTATGTCCTCTGTGGAGTGTTCCAGCTGCTCGTCTTCCTCGCCTATGCCGCGGGTTCGGGCTGGATCCTGGACACGGGCTTCGCCTGGATCACCGCGACGACCGGGGTCGTCGACATCTACGCGCGCGCCGTCGGACTCGGACTCGTCGTGTTCGTCGTTCTCTCGGTGGTACCGATCTTGGCGAAGTGGACGCTGGTCGGGCGGTGGAAACCGGGGGAGATCCCGCTGTGGGGCCCTGGCTATCTGCGCTTCTGGACGGTCAAGACACTGGTCAGGTTCAGTCCGCTGATGCTGTTCACCGGTACCCCGTTGTACTCCTGGTACCTGCGGTCGCTCGGCGCGGACATCGGCAAGGGTGCGGTGATCCTGTCCCGGAACCCGCCGGTCTGTACCGACCTGCTCAGCGTCGGCGCCGGGGCCGTCATCCGGAAGGACGTCTTCTTCTCCTGCTACCGCGCCAGGGCGGGCCGGATCCAGACCGGCAGGGTCACCCTCGGCGATCACGCCTTCGTCGGTGAGATGACCGTGCTCGACATCGATACCGCGATCGGGGACGACGCGCAGCTCGGCCACTCGTCGTCCTTGAACACCGGACAGACCGTGCCCGACGGCGAGTCCTGGCACGGCTCGCCCGCCCGTCTTTCCACAGTGGACTACCGGGCACTGGGAACGGTGGCGCGCGGCAGGTTCAGGCCGTTCGCCTTCTGCGTGTCCAGCTTGCTGCTCATGCTGCTGGTGACGCTTCCCGCGACACTGGGCGGCGGGGACGTGGTCGTCGATCGCCTGTTCACGGCGACGGCGGACTTCACCAGCTGGGCCTTCTACCGCGACCAGATCGCCGGTTCGGCCCTGCTGTACTTCGGGGGTTTACTCGCCGGGCTGGCGGTCGTCCTCACGGTCCCGCGTCTGCTCAACCTGTTTCTCCAGCCGGACCGGATCTATCCACTGTACGGCGCGCACTTCGGGATGCAACGGCTGATCGCCCGGCTGACGAACCTGCGTTCGTACACCTACCTGTTCGGCGACAGCAGCTACATCGTGTACTACCTGCGCGCGCTGGGGTACGACCTGTCGAAGATCCAGCAGACCGGCTCCAATTTCGGGGTCGAGGTCAAGCACGAGACGCCGTTCCTCAGCACAGTCGGCACCGGGACGATGGTGTCGGACGGTCTTTCGATGCTCAACGCGGACTTCTCCGCCTCGTCGTTCCGGCTGCGCCGGACCGCCATCGCGCCACAGGCGTTCCTGGGCAACGAGATCGCGTTTCCCCCGGACTCGCGAGTCGGCCGGAACGTCCTTCTGGCCACCAAGGTCCTCGTTCCGCTGGACGGGCCGGTCCGGGAGAACGTCGGCCTGCTGGGGTCACCGGCGTTCGAGATCCCCCGGAACGTTCGACGTGACACCGGGTTCGAGCACCTCAGCACCGGAGACGGCCTGCGCCGGAGTCTGATCGCGAAGAACCGGCACAACATCGGGACCATCTTCGTCTACATGCTGGTGCACTGGCTCCACCTGCTCGGGATCACCCTCATCGGGACGGCGGCCAGTTTCGCGCACGACAGGGTCGGCGCGCTCGCCGTCGGGGGCGGCATCGTGGCCTCGCTGCTGTTCTCCGTTGCGTTCTTCATGCTGGCCGAACTCGCCGTGCAGGGTTTCCGGGCGCTGCGACCGCGGTTCTGCTCGATCTACGATCCGATCTTCTGGCGGCACGAGCGGTACTGGAAGCTCAGCCCAGCCCGCTATCTCGCGTTGTTCAACGGGACGCCGTTCAAGTCGTTCCTCTGGCGCTGCCTCGGCGTCCGGATGGGACGCCGGATCTTCGACGACGGATGCGCCATCCCGGAACGGTCGTTGGTGAGCATCGGCGACGACTGCACGCTCAACCTGCACACCGTCCTGCAGGCGCATTCGCTCGAGGACGGTACGTTCAAATCCGACCACATCGCCATCGGCCCGGCCTGCACGATCGGCACCGGCGGCTTCGTCCACTATGGAGTGACGATGGCGGAGGGCGCGATCGTCGAAGCGGACGCGTTCCTGATGAAGGGCACCACGGCCCCGGCACGAACCCGCTGGCAGGCCAATCCGGCGGTCGAGCTCGACACGGCGGAAATCATCACCGCGGCAAGGAGGCTGCCATGACCCACACCCAGACAGCGAAACCGGCGCCCCGGGTCCAAGGCGACCTGCCCGGTCCTCGCTCGGCCGAGTTCCTCGAACACCAGCAGCAGTGGGAATCCAGCGCGCGGGCCTACCCACGCAACCTGCCGATCGCGATCGCGGGCGGCGAGGGCAGCTATCTCTGGGACATGGACGGGAACGTCTTCATCGACTTCCTGGCGGGCGCGGGTGTGCTTTCCCTCGGCCACAACCATCCCGAGCTGGTGCAGGCGGCCACGGAGCAGCTGCACGTGCTCACGCACGGCCTGGACTTCCCGACGCCCGCCAAACGCGAGTTCATCGACGCCCAGCTGTCCATGCTGCCACCGGGAATGCGCTCGCGGACACGGATGCACTTCTGCGGGCCGGGCGGGGCCAACGCCGTGGACGCCGCGATCAAGCTGTGCAAGACCGCGACAGGACGCGGTGATCTGGTGTCGTTCCAGGGCGGGTTCCACGGCTCGAGCCACGCCGCCATGGCGTTGACCGGTCTCGTCGACCAGAAACGGCCGATCGCCAACGGCGTGCCCGGTGTGCATTTCTTCCCGTACTCCTACTGTGCCCGCTGCCCGGTGGGACTCTCGCCGGACACCTGCGAAACCAACTGCGTGGGCTTGCTGGAGCGCTCCCTGCGCGATCCCAACGGCGGCATTCCGCTGCCGGCCGCGGTGATCCTGGAAATGGTGCAGGGCGAAGGCGGGGTCATCCCGGCCGACCGCGATTTCGTGCGGCGTGTCCGCGCGCTGACCGCGGAGCTGGACATCCCGCTCGTGGTCGACGAGGTGCAGACCGGCTGCGGTCGCACCGGGACCTGGTTCGCGTTCGAGAACTACGACATCGAGCCCGACGTGATCGTCGCCTCGAAGGCCTTGAGCGGAATGGGATTGCCGGTGGCGGTGATCCTTTACGACGAGCGCCTGGACGGTTGGGCGCCCGGTGCGCACACGGGCACGTTCCGGGGCAACCAGGCCGCGTTCGCGGCGGGTGCCGCGGCCGTCCACGTCGTCCGGCGCGACGACGTGCTGGGCAACGTCCGGCATCGCGGGCGTCAGCTCGAACGACGGCTCGGCACGCTGCGCGGTCACCCGTGGGTCCGTGAGGTCCGCGGCCTCGGCCTGATGTGGGGGATCGAACTGGCCGATCCCCGTGACGGCCGCCCGGCGAGCGGGTATGCCCGCGCGATCCAGGCGTACGCGCTGAGACAGGGGCTGATCGTCGAACTCGGCGGCCGCGCCGACGGCGTGATCCGCCTGATGCCCCCGCTCACCGTGACCGCGGAAGAGATCGAAATCGCGTGCACGATCCTGCTCGACGCCGTCGAGCGCTGCGCCGCTTCCCGGTAGGGGTAACGAGAGCGGACGGTTGGTATTATTATACCGGCGCATGCTAGGGTGCTGGTATAATAATACCAACCTTGGATGTGAGGTATCCGTGATCGAACTGAAGACGCCCGACGAGATCCAGCGCATGCACGTGACCGGGCGTTTCGTCGCTGAAGTGCTCACCGAGGTCGGTGAGATGGCCGATGTGGGCGTCAACCTCATGGACCTGGAACGCCACGCGCGCGGGATGATCGAACGGCGCGGTGCGGAGTCGTGTTACTGGGACTATGCGCCGTCCTTCGGCAAGGGGCCGTTCCGCAACGTGATCTGCCTGGCGGTCAACGACGCCGTCCTGCACGGTCTTCCCCACGACTACACGCTGCGCGACGGCGACCTGCTCACCGCGGACTTCGCGGTCAAGATCGACGGCTGGGCGGCCGACTCCGCGCGTACGGTCATCGTCGGGACGGCGGCGGAGGAAGACCTGCGGATCGTCCGTGCCACCGAGGAGGCGCTGGAAGCGGCGATCGAAGCGGCTCGTCCCGGTAACCGTTTGGGTGATATCTCGGCGGCCATCGGGGCGGTCGCCCGTGATCACGGTTATCCGGTCAACACCGAATTCGGCGGCCACGGTATCGGCCGCACCATGCACGAGGAACTCCACGTACCCAACAAGGGCAAAGCCGGCCGCGGCCTCAAGCTGCAGCCGGGGCTGACCCTCGCGCTCGAACCCTGGTTCGCCCGCACGACCGACCGGATCGTCTTCGACGACGACGGCTGGACGATCCGCTCGGCCGACGGTTCGCGTACGGCCCACTCCGAGCACACGGTGGCCATCACGGTGGACGGTCCCCTCGTGCTCACCCGGCGCGAGCAGGAAAACCCTGCCGTGCGGGCAGGGTCCGGCCGTCTGTCTACAAAGGATTCTTGAGTCCTTCCGCGCACGCCGGACGAGTGATCCCCGGCACCTTCCTGCCTTTTCGGTCAGTGTCGGGGTGCGCAACAGGCAGCGTCGCCTGCTTTTCGTTCCTCGCCGTTCCCGCGTGGATAGGCTCGTTCGTGCCCAGCGAGTGAACGGGCGATCATCCCTGCGAGGAAGGAAATCCAGCCACAATGCGGAAGAGTCTCAAGAGGCTTTCGGTGGTCGGCGCGGCCGTTCTCGGCCTGTTCATCGCGGTTCCGGCGAGCTCCGCCTTCGCCATCGGCGAGGTCGCCTGCGGCAACAGGGACGACTTCGTGAAGCTGGACATCTCGTTCGGAAACGGGATGGGCACCAACAAGTGCTTCGCGAACGGTGGTGTCACCGGCACGAACATCGGCGGTGTCTACAACGTCTTCTCGGGCAACAACAAGGTGACCGTCAACTACGAGCGCAACGGCCGGTACGAGTCGTCGACGCTCGGCTACTGGCAGGGCGTGGGCTTCTCCGGCACCGTCCGCGTGTACGAGGTGCGCATCTGGTGACAGCCCCCTGAGCTGTGACATCCGATAGCCGGACGGTGTGACACCGTCCGGCTATCGGTGTGCTCGATCTGAAGTCGGTCCGAAGGGTCACGACCTGCGTCGGTACCGCCGAGTGCCAGCGAATACACTGAATACGGCCCGTCACCACGGCGCGGCCGTTAGAGTGAACGGTCGCAGTAGCCGTCACCCTTGAGGAGCATTAGTCCATGATCGCCGAGAGCGCGAATCAGCAGAGTGTGACCTTCCCGCAGGAGGCGACGCCGATCTTCGACCTGGTCGCGAAGATGGTGTCGCGGGCACAGGCGGAAGACGAGCACGACCTCGACCGCGAAGCCGGTCTCGTGACCTCGGCGTAGCGTCCGTTCGCCGAGGTCACTCGGCCGGTTTGCCCAGGGTTTCGGTGTGGGCGCGGAGTTCCGCGGCCGTGCGACGGGCGTGGGCGAGGCCGTCGAGGATCCACTGCGGGGGCTGCCTGTCGTTGGTCGCGATCCGTTCGTAGGCGGCGACCAGCCTTTCCGCGATCTTCACCCGGGTATCCGCTGCCGCCGGTGCGTGCTCCATCCCGGTGTCGCCCTGCTCCGAAGGGATCGTGACGAGGGCGAGATGCCCTGTCTGCGGAGGAGCCGACCCCGTGTCGGACTCGGCGGGAGCTTCGGGCTGCGGTTCGGGGACCAGCACCCGGCGGAGCCGGAAGGACGTCTGTCCCGTGTTTCCCGGCACGACTTCGCGGCGTGCGTCCTGAGAAGGGAAGGAGTCCGCGCGGAACCGCGCGATCGACGGCCAGTACCGGGTTCGCGCGGACTGTGGCGTCGCCCCGTCCAGCGAGCACGAGATCTCCTGCCAGGTCTTCCCGTCGGCCCTCGCGGCGACCACGGCCGCCTCGAGGATCTGCTGCGCGATCCCGATCAGGCCGGCGTGGTCTTGCGCGTCCTGGTCTGCCGCTGTGTCCGCGCGGGCGGCGTTCGCGGCCAGATCTGCCAGCTCCGCCGCGTGCGCGGCGAGCACCAGGTGTGCCCGGGTGGCCGCCGAGGAGACGGAGCGGCGTGTCGTCACCGTCCGCTCCTCATGGCAGGCCGGGACGTCGACAAGAGGCTCGCGTAATCCCGCATGCCGTGACTCACAGGTGTTCTCACCTTCTCTGGGTGTGCAAATTTGCATAAGTATGCAATTTAAGGGTGTGTGCTGGGGTTGAAGAAATCGCAGGTTGTGCCCTGATCGGGTGTGGTCCTGACGGTTTCGCGCGGGGTGTTGTTCGGCGGGCCGCGTGGTCGGGCACGATCGGGGTCATGTGGACGGCCGTACCGATCGTTCTCCGCGCGGCGGAGGGACATCGATGAGCAGACCCCTGTATCAGGTGAAGGCGGAGTTCTTCAAAACGCTGGGCCATCCTGTCCGGATCCGCGTGCTCGAGCTGCTCAGCGAACGCGACCACCGCGTCTCGGAGATGCTCGCCGATCTGGGTATCGAGCCGGCCAACCTGTCCCAGCAGCTCGCGGTACTGCGCAGGGCCAAGCTGGTGGTGCCGCACAAGGACGGCACGACCGTGTCCTATTCCTTGACCAGTCCGTCGGTCGCCGAACTCCTCGCTGTCGCGCGCGGGATTCTGACCAGTGTCATAACCGGCCAGATGGAATTGCTCGACGATCTGCAGAATTCCGCCAATGTTTCCGATGAAACGCGTTCATCGGAAACGGATTAGGGAATCATTCGGACCATTCCGGCCATTTGCGGATTCGGGGCGTGCGATTGTCATTTCATTCCTGGCCCGCATCCCCGTGATGCTCGGTCACTTCGGAACTTTCCTTGCCGCCCTGGGGGAGCGCGTCGTGCCCGGCGGCCGCCCTCCTCGTCTCCTCGACCAGCGAGTCGAAGATCGGGGTCCCGCACAGCTCCACATGGTCCTCCGTAGTGACAGTCATCGTGCCCGGTCATCTTGCCTCGGGGTGGTTGTTCGATCCAGTCCCGCCGGGTATTGCACTCGATAGAGCTCACCCTCGAGGGTGAGCTATTCACTCACGTGAAAAGCAAGGCGTCGATTTTGTGGAAAGACGATTCCGGTTTTCGTTCGTGAGCGGGAAAAGGATTTCCCTTCGCCCGGGCGGATGACGTCCTGAACCCGTGGCTGGTCAGACGCGCGACGCCGGGCCGGCGAACTCGACCCGGTAGCGGGTCGGCGTGGTGCCCAGCGCGGCGGCGAAGTGCTCGCGGAGCCGCGCGGGAGTGCCGAATCCGGACTGTGCGGCGACGGCGTCGACGCCGAGTGCGGTCGTTTCGAGAAGGTGCCGGGCTCGCGCGAGCCGCTGAGCGACAAGCCAGTTGTGGACGGTGGTCCCGGTCCTGGCGCGGAAGGAGCGGGTGAAGGTGCTCCGGCTCATATGCGCCTGTGTGGCGAGCCTGTCGATGCTGTGCGGTATGTCCAGATGGGTCTGCGCCCAGCTCATCACCTGGGTGAGGGGATCCTCGTCCGGTGACGGCACGGGAAACTCGATGAACTGGGCTTGACCGCCGGGGCGGTGGGGCGCCGCGACGATCCGGCGGGCGACGCGGTTGGCGACGACCTGACCGGCTGTGCGGGCCAGCAGGTGAAGGCAGGTGTCGATTCCGGCTGTCGCCCCGGCGCCGGTCACGACGTCGCCTTCGTCGACGTACAGCTCTTCGGGACGTAGCTCCACTTCGGGGAAGCGCCTTCGGAACGTTTCGACCCACTTCCAATGAGTGGTCGCTGCCCGCCCGTCGAGGATGCCTGCGTCCGCGAGAGCGAAGACGCCCAAGCAGAGCCCGACGACGAGCGCTCCGCGTTCGTGCGCGGTACGCAACGCGGAGGACACGGCGAAGGGCGTCGGCGTGTCCGGGGCGGACCACCACGGCACGACGAGGATGTCCGCCTCGGCGAGCGCGCCGAGGCCTGCGGGGACGTCGATCGCGTAACCGGCGCTCGTGGTCAGGAGGCCCGGATCCGCGGCGACGACCGTGATCGGCCACGGCTCCATGTCTCCCGCCGGGGACTCCGGTCCCCACACCAGCGATGGCACGGCGAGATGGAACGGGCTGATCCCCTCGAACGCCAGGACGGCCACACTCGGAGCGCTCATCGATCTCTCTTCTCACGGATGTCGGCCGATCTCGACCACAGCTGACCCGAATCCGTATCTCGATATCGAATCGGGTCAGCCATCATGGTAACCGTCCCCACGGAAAGCGAAGGAAACACGATGACCAGCACCACTCTCCGCGAAATCAGCACCCTGCCGACGACCCCCGCGGCGCTCTCGGACGCGACGGTGATCCTCGTCGACTACCAGAACACGTACACGCACGGCGTGATGGAACTCGACGGCTGGGAGGCGGCGCTCGACGAGGCAGCCACCTTGCTGGCACGCGCCCGGGCCGAGGGCGCGACGGTCATTCATGTCAAGCACGACGGCGGCGAGGGCAGCCCGTACGACCTCGAGCAGGAGGTCGGCCGGATCCACGAACGCGTCGCCCCCGCCCCGGACGAGCAGATCGTGGTGAAGACCGCGCCGAACTCGTTCGTCGGTACCGGGCTGGGAGAGCTGGTCGACGCCGCCGGGCATCAGAACGTCGTCGTGGCCGGGTTCATGACCCACATGTGCGTCACGTTCACCGCGGAAGGCGCGTTCCTGCGCGGAAACACCCCGACCGTGGTGGCCGCTGCCTGCGCCACGCGCGCCCTCCCGTCCGTCGCCGGACCGGTGACCGCCGCGGAACAGCACCGCGCCGCCCTCGCCACGATCGGTGATCTGTACGCCGTCGTCGTCGCTTCCACGGCGGACCTCGGCTAGGGCCTGCCGGGCACGAAATCGTCGGTGGGGCCCGCTAGCCTGCCCGCGTCGTCGAAGGGTGGGAGGCCCGGGATGGAGAGACACGTGGAGGTACCGGAGGGGCTGGCGGACGCGCTCGTGCCGGTGGTCACGGAACTGGTTCCGTTGTTGCGCGGGCGGATCCCGCGTGGGCCTGCGGCGGCGCTCGGCAGGCTGGGCGCCCCGGAGGTGACGCCGGACGTGTTCGGTCTCGTCGCGGGCAGGCGGACGGCGGGCTCCGGTGAATCGGTGACGTTGAGCGGGCTGCGCTCGCTCGGCGAATCGGTTTCCGAACGGCTGCTCGGCGCACTCGAACTGACCTTGGACGGGCTGGCGATCGCCGCGTCGGACGACCTCGCGGCGGTGGTTCCGGGACCGGAAGCGACCCCGCGGGCCTTCGGTTTCGGGGTGATCGGAGGGCCGAACCCGGAGACGGTCATCGCGGTGCGTCTGCTCGATCAGCTGCGGCCGCAGATCTCCGACCTGATCGTGAGGCTGGTCGCGGAGCTGGCCGGGCACGAAGCCGTGACTCCGTTGCTGGCGGCCGCTCCGGAACTCGCCGGGGAGGAGGAACTGGCCGCGGCACACGGGGCGGCGCATCTCGCCTTGGCCGTCGCGGTCGCCGCGCCGGTTCTGCGGCGCGTGGACGCTCCGCTGGCCGCGGGGAGGGCCGCGGCGGTCGTCGGTGTGGCCTTGGGCGCTGTTTCGGCTCTGTTGAGCGAGATTCCGATGTCGCCCGCGTATGCGACCGCGCTGCTGGAGAAACGGCGGGCCGAATACGTCCTGCCGGTTTCGGCGTCGTGTTCGGCCGAGGTGCGCGAGCACCGGTTCACCCTGGCCGAGCGCCCTGTCATCGGTGAGTCCGACTTCAGCGGGAATGGCCTTGCCGCCGTGGTCCCCGGCGGGATCGCCGTGCGGACCGGGCTCGGCGAAGGTCAGCTGGGAGTCTCGTTGAGGGTCCTTGAACGACCACCGGAGGAAGTGGAACTCGACTGGTGGGACGAGGTCGTCGAGATCTCGTGGCGGGCCGAGCGGGGCGATGCCGCGCTGAGCGAGCTCGCACCACATCGTTCTCGAACGCCGCCGTGGCCGGGTGATTTCCGGGTCCGGGTGCACGCGATCGGCCGGGACGGCGAGGAGCGTGAGCGCTACGAACTGATGCTGTGGCAGGCTCCGGCGGGCCCGGAGATCGTGTACAAGCACAGTGACCGGCTCGGCCACGTGGTCCGAGGTGAACCTGCCCCCGAAATCGAGCCGCCACCCGAGGCCGCCCACCGGTGGATCAACGAGAGCGTGCTCGGCGACGGGTCGACGGTCACGATGGTCAGGGGCGCCTCTCTCGCCGAGGTTCTCCGTGGCTTCGGCGCGGATCCGGCCGAACCGGAGTCCGCTGAGGAACTCTTCGACGATTCGGACCTCGACCCGTGGGTTTCCGTGCTGGCCGTCGAGGGCGGGGTACTGGCGGTCGAGTTCAACGGCTTGCAGGGTTCGTACCCGCGGGTGCTGGAATCGGTGTCACGGGCGGGCCGGACGGGGAGCCTGTTCTGGAACATCAACACGGCAGGCCGCCTTTCCTTCGCCGACAAGGGGAAGGTCCTAACCTCGTTCGAGCTCGGACACACGGAGGAGATCGAGGACCCCGAGGTGAACGAAGCCCTGTCCGGTCTCGACCTCGACAGTTACCGTGACAGTCTGGGAAAGGGCCTCGTCGCGGTCGAGCGCTACAGCGGATGCCGGCTGCGGAAGGAAGACATCCAGCGGATGAACGAGGAGGACGTCGCCTACCGCATCCTGCCGCACCTGCCCGAGCTGTACCCCGAGGTGCGGAACCCCGACGGTTCGCGGGCGTTCCCCGGGCGCGGGCCCATGGACGCCGAAACCGATCGGCTGGCCTTCGTGCCCGAGGAAACGTTGCGGGACTTGGCCTGGCGGGCGGCATCGGCGGTCGCCGAGCACACCGGTGCCGACGGAGAGCCGGTCGTCGCCGCCACACTCGCGGAGCGTCGCCTGGGTCCCGAGGCGGAATACCTGGCCAGGCGATCGCAACTGCGAGCGGATCGGGAGCACGCCTGGTTGTGGCAGGCGATCCACAACGCCACCAATCCGGACCCGCTGGCCGCCGCGATCAGCTCGCTGTCGGCGATGCGGTACGCGGCCGGGCCGACCGGCGAGCGCCTGCTGGAACACGTGCGACAGGTGGCCCGCGGCAGTCGTGAGTGATTCGGGTCGTGCCTACTGGACTCTGGCTGCGGCTCGCCTCCCGGGCCCGGCCCGTGAAGGCCTCCTTGCCTACCCTGAAGGTAGGGAAGGAGGCCTTCACGGACTTCCGGATCGCCACGTTCGCCCCATGCGCACCAGCAGTCACGAAGGCCGCGCGTGAAGGCCCCCTTCCCTCGGCTCAGCCGAAGAAACTCGACCTTCATACCTTCCCCAGGTACGTGAAGGACCCCTTCATTGCGCCTAGCGCAATGAAGGGGTCCTTCACGTACCTCAGGCACCCAAAGCGGCGGCGTCCCGTCGCGCACCCGCAGGTACAGCCCTGGCCAGGACTGTACCTGCGGGTACATTTTCCTGGACCTACCTTGGCGGCGGACGGTAAGCAAATCCGGGAGGTCCTGATGCTCACGAAGAAAGGCGCCGCGACGCGGCAGCGGATCATCGACGCCGCGGCCGACGAGATCCGCGAGCGCGGCGTGGGAGCGGCGACCCTCGACGACATCTGCCGTCGGAGCGGAACGGGCAAGAGTCAGCTCTTCCACTACTTCCCGGAGGGCAAGGAACAGCTGCTGATGGCCGTGGCCGAATGGGAGGCAGGCCAGGTGATCGAGGACCAGCAGCCGTACCTCGGGCAGTTGACCTCGTGGGAGGCGTGGGGCCAGTGGCGTGACGTCGTGGTCGAGCGCTACCGGCAGCAGGGCGTGTACTGCCCGCTCGGGGTGCTGATCACCGAGATCGGCAGGCACACCCCGGCCGCGCAAGCGGTGACCAGGCGGCTGCTCGAACAGTGGCAACGGCAGGTCCAGGCGGGGATCGCGAGCATGCGGGCGAACGGGTCGATCACTCGCGACATCGACCCGGTCCGCGCCTCGGCCGCGTTGATCGCCTCGATCCAGGGCGGCGTGACGATCCTGATGTCCACCGGATCCGCGGATCATCTCGAAGCGGCAATGGACCTTTACTTGGACTACTTGCGCGTCCGCGAGCCCTCGTACAGCTGAATGCCGTATTCGCGGCCCTTTTCGAAACCGCGACAGAAAACCATTTCAGAGCGAGTGCGTATGTCGTAGCGCGCCTTCTTCGTGCGCCCGCGATGGAAGCCGGACGATCTTGTCGATCGAGATCATCGGGCGTTGTCGCGATGGTGGAGACGAAAAAATCAGTGATCCATTCGTTGTAGGCAATCGTCGCAAGTGGCCCAGGGACGGTGCGGGGCACGCGTGGTTTCGCAGTCGGCGAGAGGGGTCCACCCTCGCCCTCCGGTCGATCGCGCGGACATTCCGGTGGACGGGATCCCTTTGTCATGCTGCGGATTTCGGACCTGTCAGGCCTGTGAGCCGGTCGCCGTCGGAGCGCGTATCCGTATCCCGAAGAGCTGAATTCTGTGGAATTCAGAGCGAGACGAGTATTTGATCTTTTCGGGCCGAAACGGGGTCTTGACAGGGTGAGATTCACTGAGTAAACAAAAGGTGTCGGCGACTTCTGGTCGCCGGACGGTCTGGGTGGGAATTCGGAAATAAGAGGGGGCGTCGGGGGAGCGAGTCCTTTCTGTCGGGATTCGTTGTTCGACCATCGGTCATTCAGGGGTACTCCTTTGCGATGGCCTCTCTGCTCGCTTTCGCATGATTCCATGCGTGGTTTCTCCATCGGTCATTCCTCTAGGCAAGGAGCTGTCATGGGAAAAATCGCCGTCCTCACCAACGACCTCCAGGGTGACGTGGTCTACCTGACTCCCGAGCGCACCGCGGTGATGGCCGACGCGCAGCCGCACTACATCGCCTTCCTGGACGAGATGCGCCGCCGGGGCCACACGGTCTACCACCTGCAGCTGATCAACCTGCCCGACGACCCGAACGCGAACCGCAGGGCGGACGGCACCCTGCCCCTGCAACGCGAGACCGAGGGCGCGGCGATCCTTCCCGCGTTCCTCGCCGACGGTGACGTCGTCGTGGAGAAGAACAAGGACAGCGGCTTCTACGAGACGAAGATGCACGAACTGCTTCAGGAAGCGGGCGTCGAGACCGTCGTGGTCACCGGTCTGCAGACCCAGATCTGCGTCCAGACCACCGCCGCCGACGCGTTCTTCCGCGGCTACAACGTCTGGGTCCCCGCCGAATGCGTCGTCTCCGACAAAACCGAGGATCGCGACCGTTCCCTGAGCTGGCTCGCCGGGTATTGCGCCACGGTCGCGGACTCGAAGGACATTCTGGAAACCCTGGACACCAAGGGCGAACTCCCCCGAATGGTCGTCAAGACCCTTCCCTGAGCCCTTTCCGGAGGACTTCCGGCCCCTCGCCCGAAGAAAGGTAGGACGCCCGATGGCAAGCTCGGTGACCGGCCTCGACGAGGTCGTTCTCGACCACGGAAGCGGAGCCAAGCTCAGCGGTGAGTTGATCTCCTTTGTCGTCGAGACACTCGGCGAGGCGTACATCGGCGAGATGGAGGACAGCGCGATGCTGTCCGTTCCCGCCGGGCGGATCGCGATGACCACGGACTCGTTCGTGGCGGATCCGCCGTTCTTCGGCAATGGGGACATCGGCAAGATCTCGGTCTGTGGCACGGTGAACGACCTCGCCGTCGTCGGTGCGCGGCCGCTCTACCTGACGCTCGGGATGATCCTGGAGACCGGGCTGCCGATGGCCCGCCTCCACCAGGTGTGCACCTCGATCCGCGAAACGGCCATCGAAGCGGGCGTCCAGATCGTCTGTGGTGACACCAAAGTGGTCCGGAAGGGTGAGGTCGACCAGATCTACCTCAACACCGCGGGCATCGGCGTCTTCGAGCGCGAACCGCTGCGGATGCGCGACGTGCGACCCGGTGACCGGGTGGTCCTCAGTGGACCGATCGGCAATCACACGGTGCACCTGCTCTCGATCCGCGAGGGTCTCGGCTTCGAGCAGCGCGTGCTCAGCGACTGCGCACCGCTCAACGGGCTCATGGACACCCTGCTGACGACTGTCGGCGAGGGCGCTGTGCACTCGGTCCGGGACGTCACCCGCGGCGGGCTGGCCGCTGTCCTGCACGAGTACGCGAGGGCGTCCGGGCACACCGTCAGGTTCGAGCAGCAGAGGCTGCCCATCCAGTTCGAGACCGTGATGGCCACCGACATGTTGGGGATCAACGCGATTCACGCCGCGAACGAGGGGTGTCTGTGCCTGTTCGTCGATCCGGCGGCGGAGCAGGACGTGCTGGCCGTGCTCCGCTCGCACAAGTACGGCGTCGAGGCGACGACGATCGGCGAGGTGACGGAGGATCCGGAGCCGCTCGTCCTGATGCGTGACGAGGGCGGGCGGGACTCCGTGGTCGAGGAACTCGAGGGCGCCGAACTGCCGCGTCTGTGCTGAGGGGGTGACGAGATGCCGAGTAGTGATTCGAGTGTCCGGCGAAGCATCCGTGTGGCCGGCGTGGTCCAGGGCGTGGGGTACCGGCCGTTCGTCTACAAGCTGGCGTTGAAATGCGACCTGACCGGCTGGGTGCTCAACGATCCCGAGGGAGTGCTGATCGAGGTCACCGGCCGCCCGGAGGAGGTGCGCCGCTTCACCGAAGGCCTCAGCACGGAGGCGCCGCCCCAGGCCCGGGTCACGGCGGTCGAGGTGGACGACCTGCCCGAGGTCGTGCCGAAGCCGGACGGGTTCACCATCCGGGAGAGCAGGCACAACGGCGTCCGGACCACGATCGTCCCCGCCGACTCCTACGTCTGCGCCGACTGCCGCGCCGAGTTGCGTGACCCGGCCGACCGCCGGTACCGCTACCCGTTCATCAACTGCACCAACTGCGGTCCACGGTACTCGATCATCCGTGAGCTGCCCTATGACCGGGCGGTGACCACGATGGCCGGCTTCACCATGTGCCGCCCGTGCGCCCTCGAATACGAGGATCCGCTGGACCGTCGTTATCACGCCCAGCCGAACGCATGCCCCGACTGCGGTCCGCGGCTGTTGCTGGCGGACTCCGGCGGCGAGACGGCGGCGGGGGAGGAAGCGCTCGCCGCCGCCACGGCCGCGCTCTCCTCGGGCGGGATCGTCGCGGTCAAGAGCGTCGGCGGGTTCCACCTCGCGGTCAACGCCCGCGACGGCGAGGCGGTCGCTCGGCTCCGGACCCGTAAACGGCGGGACTCCAAGCCGTTCGCGGTGATGGCGCGCGATCTGGACACGGTCGAAGGCTTCGCCCAGGTCCGTCCCGCCGAGGCTGATCTGCTGCTCTCGCCTGCCCGGCCGATCGTGTTGCTGCGCAAGCGATCCCTGGCGTTGCCCGAGCAGATCGCCCCACGCAATCCCAATCTCGGCATCATGCTCCCGTCCGCGCCGGTCCACCACCTTCTTGTCGACCACCCCGGCCTGGACACCCTGGTCATGACCAGCGGCAACATTTCCGGCTACCCGATCGTGTACCGCAACGAGGACGCGCTGGCACAGCTCTTCGGCGTCGCCGATCTGATCCTCTACAACGACCGCGACATCGAAGTCCGGGTCGACGACTCGATCGTCCGCTATTCCGAGCACCCGGACCTCGCCGAACCGCTGGTCGGCTTCATCCGCCGGTCCCGCGGTTATGCGCCGTATCCCGTGGAGGTCGGCACCGACCTGGCTCCGCTGGTGGCCTACGGCGCCGAACTCAAGACGACTGTCGCGTTGAGCAGCGGCTCACGGGTCTACGTCAGTCAGCACATCGGCGACATCAAGAACGATGAGACCTTCGGGGCGCATCGAGCCGCCGTCGGTCATCTCGCCGGCCTCCACGACCTTCAGCCGCGTCACGCCGCCGTGGACCTGCACCCTCAGTTCCGCGCGACCCGGTTCGCTTTCCAGGAACAGGGTGAAGCCTTCGACCAGGTCGTCCCGGTCCAGCATCACCACGCGCACATGGCCTCTTGTATGGTGGAGAACAGGCTTCGCGGCCAGGCCATCGGGGTCATCTTCGACGGCACCGGATACGGCGACGACGGCACCATTTGGGGTGGCGAGTTCCTTCTCGGCGACTATCGCGAAGCCCGCCGCGTCGCGCACCTGCGGACCGTACCGCTCCTGGGCGGCGACAAGGCGGTCACCGAACCGATCAGGACTGGTTTCGCGCTGGCGCTGGACGCGTTCGGCGAGACTTCCGCGGCGGTCGACGCCTTTCCAGTGCTTAAGATCCTCGACGAACAGCAGCGGCATGTCTTCGCCACCATGGCGCGACGCGGGATCAACGCACCGCCCGCCTCCAGCATGGGCCGGCTGTTCGACGGCGTCGCCGCTCTGCTCGCCATCACCACACGCGCCGAGTACGAAGCGCAGGGCCCGATCGAGCTGGAGGGGCTGCTCGAACGCGACTTCACCATGGCCGAGGCGGGAGAGCGGTACCGATTCGGGGGGAACGACCAGGAAATCGATCCTCGGCCGGTGATCCGGGCGCTCGCCGCGGACCACGCGGCGGGGCTGGACGCCGCCACGATGAGCCGTCGTTTCCATTCGGCCGTGGTTGACATGGTCGTCGGCCGATGTCACGGGCTCCACGAGTCCGGAACCCGTCAAGTGGTGCTCTCCGGTGGCGTGTTCCTGAACGAGTTCCTGCTGGTCAACTGCATGGTGGAGCTACACAAAGCGGGATTCGACCCGCACTGCCATCAGCAGGTGCCGACCAACGACGGCGGCATTTCGCTCGGCCAGATCGTGGTGGCCGACGCCAGGCTGGGAGACAACGCGCGATGAAGAAGTACCTGATCACCGGGGGACGAGGGTACATCGGCTCGGTGCTGACCCGGAGACTCCGTCAGTCCGGATCGGAAGTCGTGGTCCTCGACAACGGCCTGGTCGGCGGTCCGGAGCTCGCGCTGTCCGGGGTCACTTACATCGATGGCGACGTCCGTGAGGCCGGCTCTTGGGATAAGGCGCTCGACGGTGTGGACGCGGTCGTGCATCTGGCGGCGATCGTGGGCGATCCCGCCTGCGGTGTCGACCCGGACGTCGCGTGGGAGGTCAACTACCTCGGCACAATCCGCGTCGCCGAAGCCTGCCGCCGGGCCGGAGTGCGGTCGCTGGTCTTCGCGTCCACCTGCAGCAACTACGGCTTCACGGCGGACGCGGAGGTGGATGTCTGGTCGCCCATGGCACCCCAGTCCGTCTACGCGGAATCCAAGGTGCTGTCCGAGCACTATCTGCTTTCCCTGCCCGGCGACGAACTCCGTCCCCGGCTGCTGCGTTTCGCCACCATCCACGGACTGTCCCCGCGGATGAGGTTCGATCTCGCGGTCAACATCATGACGGCCAACGCCGTCGAGCACGGCAGCGTCACCGTGCACGGCGGGACCCAGTGGCGGCCTTTCCTGCACGTCGAGGACGCGGCCGCGGCGGTCCACCTGGTACTCCAGGACGGCAGGTATGCCGCCCCGAGTATCTACAACTGCGGGTTCGGCGAAGAGAACTACCGCATGGACGCCGTCGGCAAGCTGATCGCCGAGGAGATCGCCGGTGTCCGCATGGAGATCCTCGAAGAGCGCACGGACCCGCGGAACTATCGGGTGAATTTCGACCCCATCCGCCGGGATCTGGGCTTCACACCGAGCCGCCGGGTCATCGACACGGTGCGGGAGATCCGGGACGCCATGCGCGAAGGGAAGTACTCGGACTTCGCCACCTCTCGGTACAGCAACTACCTGACCGCGGTGGCCCAGCGTGTGGACCCGGTCTCGGCATAGGCACGCCTTCCGCGTTTCCGTCCTCCACCCTCAGGAGCCCGACCATGACCGACCTCAGCACCGACACCCGGTCCAGACGCTTCGCCGAGCTCGTCCCCATGGTCCGCCCGACCGTGGAAGCCGATGCCGAGATGGAGCTGGCCGTCAAGGAGATCCTCCGGTCGGGCATGCTCACGAACGGGCGGTACGTAAGGGAATTCGAGGAAGCCGCGGGCGCGTACCTGGGTGTCGATCACGCGGTCGCGGTCAGCAGCTGCACGACCGGGCTGATGCTCGTGTTCCGCTGCCTGGAGCTGAGCGGCGACATCGTCGTCCCGAGTTTCACCTTCATGGCTTCGGGACACGCCGTTCGCTGGTCGGGGAACCGGGTCCGGTTCGCCGACGCGGATCCCCGCACCTGGACTCTCGACCCGGCCGCGGTCGCGCCGCTCGTGGGGCAGGCGGCAGGCGTGTTGGCGGTGCACACTTTCGGCGTCCCCTGCGACACCGGGTCACTGCAAGAACTGTGTGACTCCCGGGGAATTCCGCTGATCATCGACGCCGCGCACGGCTTCGGCAGCCGATATCCCGACGGGACCATGGTCGGTGGCAAGGGTGTGGCCGAGGTGTTCAGCCTCAGCCCGACCAAAACCCTCAGCACCGGCGAGGGCGGGCTGATCACGACGAACGACACCGCGCTCGCCACCCGGCTGAGGATGGCGCGCGATTACGGCAATCCCGGTGACTACGACAGCCGGTTCGTCGGGCTCAACGGCCGGATGACGGAGGTCTCCGGTTTCATGGGTGTCCACGCGCTCAAACGGTTCTCCCGCTGGCTCGATATCAGGCGCTCCCTGGCGGGGGGTTATCGCTCCCGGTTGGAGGGACTGCCCGGCCTGGAGTTCCAGACGGTTCCGGAGGGCGCCGCGAGTTCGTACAAGGACCTGGGGATCCGCGTCGACGCCGCCCGTTTCGGGATGAACCGTGACGCGCTGGCCGAGCGGCTGGGACGGGAGAACGTCAGCACTCGCAAGTACTTCAGCCCGGCATTGCACCAGCAGACCGCCTACCGGAACGTGCCCGCCGTCGCTGATCTGTCCGTGACGGAGGAACTGGCTTCGAGCATGATCACGCTGCCGCTCTACTCTCACATGCCCGCGCGGATCGTCGACGAGATCTGCGAGCTCATTCGCGAAATACACGCGACAGCACAGAAAGCAGGCGGTAAAGCATCGTGAACGACTACGTGGCGGACCTGCGGAAACTGGTCGGAACCCGGCCGCTGATCCTTCCCGGAACCTCGGTCGTGGTCACCGATCCGGACGGCCGCGTCCTGCTCCTGGAGCGGGTCGACACCGGCGGCTGGGGGCTGCCCGGCGGTCTCATGGAGCCGGGGGAGTCGTTCGAAGAGACCGGGCGGCGGGAGGTCAGGGAGGAGATCGGGCTGGAGATCGGCGACCTGAACCTGCTGGGGCTCTTTTCCGGAGCCGAGTACTACTACCGCTATCCGAACGGTGACGAGATCTACAACATCACCGCCGCCTATGTGGCCCGGCTTCCGGAAGACGCCACCATCGTCCTGGACACCGCGGAGAACAGCACCTGGCGTTTCTTCGGGCTGGACGAGATCCCGGACACCGTGATCACCCCGGAGCAGCCCATCATCGCGGAGTACGCCAAGGTCGCGCCATGACCGCGCCGGATCCCGGCTTCGCGGAGTTCATCGAGACCTGTCTTCGCGAAGCGTCCAAAGTGGCCATCGGGATGAGGGGCGTCGGCGAGGCGACGGTCAAGCCGTCCGACGTGAACCAGATCGTGACGGAGACCGATCTGGCGATCGGAGCGATGCTGACCGGGCGGATCGGGGAAAGGTATCCGCGGCACGCGATCCTTGAGGAGGAAAGCGGCGGGACACCGGGCGACGGCGCGGTCACCTGGATCGTGGACCCGTTGGACGGCACGAGCAATTACGCCGCGGGCAGCCCGCTCTACGGCGTGATGATGGCGGCGGTCGGCGCCGAGGGTGTCCTCGCGGGCGGCCTCGCGTTGCCGGCGTTCGACACCGTGTACGTCGCCGAGTCCGGCCGGGGAGCCACCCGGAACGGACATCCGCTCGGACCGCTTCCGGACACCGGCCCCGACAGGTCGTTGGTGGCGTTCGGAATGGACAAGGGGCCGCCCGGCCTGATGGCCGTCGAAGGCAGGATCGCCGCGGCGCTCGGGACGGCCTGCCTCGGCGTCCGCATGAGCAACAGTGTCTTCGACCTCTGCATGGTGGCGGACGGCGCCTACGGGGCGTTCGTGCATCGCGGCTGCCGGATCTGGGATGTCGCGGCCGCGCTGTGCGTACTGGGGGAGTGCGGCGCCGTCTGCACCGATCTCGACGGCAAGCCGTTGGATCTCTCCGTCCCTCTCGCGAAGGCGGATCAGGTCTTCGAAGTCTGCCTGGCTTCGGCCAGTGTGCATCCCGCCGTGATGACCGCGCTGAGAACGGTGATTCCCGGGTGACGGGCGGTTCGCCGTCACCCGGAGCCGTCCGGCACGGGCAGGACACCAAGGTGAGCCTCTTCGCCCTGATCCTGGGCCTGACCTGCGGATACGACGCGACCGCGATGGCGGGTGCGCTGCTGCTGGTCACCGACCACTTCGAACTCACGACGACACAGCAGGGTTCGCTGTATGCCGCCACGGCGGCGGGCTGGATCGTCGGCGCCCTCCTGGGCAGCAGGCTCGTCAACACCCTCGGCCGCCGCCGGACCCTGCTCGGCTTGACACTCCTGTACCTGGTGGCGACCGGCCTGGCCGCCACCGCGGGGAACCCGCTGTGGCTGGGCGCGGGTCGGTTCGGGCAGGGCACCGCGATCGGCATCGCGATCGTGACCACTCCGATCTTCATCGCCGAATCGGCCACGACGCGCGCTCGCGGGCGCATCGCGGTCCTCTATCAGGTGGCGACCTCCGTCGGGATAGCGATGGGTTACTTCGGCGGCTACTTCCTCACGGACAGCGGCCAGTGGCGGCTGATGCTCGCCATTCCCGGCGTTCTCGCCCTCGCCGCCGCGCTGTGGCTGCTGGGGCTCCCCGAAACCAACCGATGGCGACAGCTCCGGCAGGAGCGTGAGGCAGGTTCGGCGGTCTCACGCCCGGCGGGTGCCGTACGCGGCATAGTCGGTCCGCGCTATCGGAAACTCACGTTCTTCGTCGTCACGCTGGGCTTCTTCGTTCAGGCGACGGGTATCAACGCGATGGTCTTCTTCAGCCCGCGGATCTTTCAGCACATCGGCTACACCGACGACTTCGGACTGCTCGTCCTGCCCGGTTTCGTCCAGCTGGCCGGTGCCGCCGCGGCGCTCGTCTGCGCACTGACGATCGACCGGTTCGGACGGCGGCCGGTGCTGCTCACCGGCACCGCCTTGATGGGGCTGGGGCACGCGCTGCTGGTGATCGGGTTCGTCGCCCATTCTCCTGGTGTGGTCGGTTTTCTCGGTCTCATCGCCTTCATCGTCGGCTTCAACTCAGGCTTCGGATCGCTGGTGTGGATCTTCGCGGCCGAAGGGTTCCCGGATCACCTCCGAGGCGCCGGAGCGTCGGTGATGCTCCTGACGAACCTCACGACGAACCTGTTCGTGGCCCAGTTCTTCCTCGATGTACTCAACGCCATCGGTGGCCTGCTCACCTTCCTCGTCCTCTTGGCCATCACCGCGCTGGCCTGGATCTTCGTGTTCTTCGTCGCGCCGGAAACGAAGGGCCGCTCGCTCGACGAGGTCCAGTCCTATTGGGAAGCGGGCAGGCGCTGGCCCGCCACCGACGACACCCATGCCGCGGCGTCCTGAGCCACGGTCGGTGCTGGTGATCGGTTCCGGTCCGATCCTGCTCGGCCACGCCGCCCCGGCGTGCCGGGCGCTCAAGGCGGAGGGCCTGCGGCTCACGGTGGTCGACGGCAATTCGTCGACGGCGACGACCGACCCGACGTTCGCTGATTCCACCTACCTGGAGCCGGTCGATCCCGGCACGATCGAGAACGTCATCGCCAGGGAACGGCCGGACGCCCTGTTGCCCACCCTCGGCGGGAAGGCCGCGCTCGACACCGCTGTCGCCCTGTACGAGTCCGGTGTGCTGGCCCGGTATGGCGTCGAACTCCTCGGCACCGGCATGGACGCGATCCTTCTCGGCGAGAACCGTGTGGAGCTCGCCCGCATCGTCAGGCGCGCAGGTGCCGAGGTGACACGGACGGCGGCCGTACCCGGCTGGAAGAAGTACGAGCTCGAAGTCGTGCGGGACCGCGATGACAAGGTGGCGGTCGTTTCGGCCGTGACGCCGAATCGGCGGATGCGTGACGTGGCCGTCGAGGTGGCCCGGGCGGTCGGTACCGGCCCCGGCGGCTGCACCGTCGGATTCGCGGTCGACCCGTGCGGCGGCCGGATGGTCGTGACCGGATTCGACCCTCGGGTGGTCAGGTCCAGCACGCTCGCCGCGAAGGTGGCCATCGGCCGCACACTGGACGAACTCGGTTCCGAGCTGAGCCTTGACCACGCCGCCGAATTGCTCCCGCCGGATCCAGCAGGCCGATTCCCGGGCGACGCGATCGAGGTCGACGCTCTTTACGACGGCTACGAATTGTACCTGGGCGGAGTGATGGAGTGGTTCGAGGCGGCGTGCGCGCTACCGCCGATCACTCTCGGCCGCGCCGACCTCACCCGGATCCGCGAGTCCACCCGCGTCCTGGCCGAGAGCATCGGGCTGCGCGGACCGTTGAACGTCCGGTACGCGCTCGCGTCGGGTGTCCTTTGTGTACTGGACGCGAATCCGCAGGTCGGCCGCACCGTCCCCTTCGTGTCGAAGGCCACCGGTGTGCCGCTGACCCAGGCCGCCGCACGGGTGACGCTCGGGGCCCGCATCGCCGATCTGCGCGCCGAGGGCCTCCTGCCTGCCGTCGGTGACGGCGGCGTCTTCCCTCCGGGCGCCGCTGTCGCGGTGAAGCAGGGCGAGGTGATGGGCATCGACTCGACTTTCGGCATCGCTTACGCCAAGTCGTGGGCCGCCGCGTCCGGGCCGTTGCCCACCAAAGGCCGAGCGTTCGTCTCGTTCGCCGGTCGCGACAACCGGGCGATGATCTTCCCGGTGAAGGCGCTGGCGGACAGCGGTTTCGAAATCCTTGTCACCGAAGGAAACGGGAAGGTCCTTCGCTACTTCGGCGTGCCTGTCACGATCGTCAGCGAACCCTCCATTGTGGATATCGTGATGACCGGTGAGATCGTGCTGGTCGTCGACACCTTGGCCGTCGAGCAGGGCATCCGTGCCGCTGCGGCGGCGTGCGGGATCCCCTGGTTCGGCACGGTCCGGGGTTTCGCCGCCGCGGTGCAGGGGATCGAAGCCGTCGACCGTGGCGAGGCGAGTGTCGTCTCGCTGCAGGAGCACATCGCAGAGCTGTGGTCGTGAGTGGTAAGTGTCGTTCTAACGCGACTTACCACTCACGAGACTCTCCCCACGACGTTCCGGCACTCCGGTCGCCTGGAGGTCCGTGAAGGCCTCCTTCCCTACCTTCAGCGTAGGCAAGGAGGCCTTCACGGACCGGGCCTGGCCATCCCGCGCCACAGCAGGTCGAGGAGGCTCGCCACGTCGCGCCGCCACTCGCCGTTCGGGTCGAGGTACAGCAGGCCGCCCAGACCGCGCAGGACGGTCTCGGGTTTCAGGTCCGAACGGACAGTTCCGGCATCGACGTTGGCCTTCAACAGCGTGTAGACCGCGCCGACCATCGCCTCGTAGGCTCCGGCGGGCAGCTCTCCACGGGAGCTCGTCGCGACGCGCAGAGCGTCGGCCAGGCCGCGTTTGGTCATCATGTAGTGCGCCAGATGATCGGTGGTCCACACTCGGAAGGCCTGCTCCGGCGGGTACTTTTCGAGCAGGGCGGGCACGATGTCGACGAGCTGGCGCACCTCGCGCTGGTAGACCGCCAGGATGAGGGCCTCCGGGGTCGGGAAGTGCCGGTACACCGTGCCGACGCCGACTTCGGCTTGTTTCGCGATGGCGTTGAAGGAGACCTCGCCCGACCCGGCCAAGGACTTGGCCGCCGTGGCGAGGATGCGCTCGTGGTTGCGCCGGGTGTCCGCACGCCGGGGATTCACCGATCCCGTCGTCATCGCCTCTCCTGTCCGCCGATCCCGTTCTCCGGTGAATGTAGCCGACGAACCCAGGGACCTGGAGCGACTCCAGCAGCGAGCACCGACATTGCGGAGCGGATTGCGTTCCGCTAACTTGAAAATCGTAGCGGATGAATATCCGGTTCAAACTCGAACAGACTCCCCACCACCTCAACCTACGCCGTCGGGCCCTCGGCCCACGCGATCGGCGGAAAGAGATCCAGTGGACATCTCACTCGAAGTCAATGGCAGGACGGAACACCTGAGTGTCGATCCCGGGGTGACGCTGCTGGACACGCTGCGGGAGCGGCTCGCCGTGACAGGCCCGAAGAAAGGTTGCGACCGGGGGCAGTGCGGCGCCTGCACGGTGCACGTCGGCGGACGGCCCGTGCTCTCCTGTCTCACCCTGGCCGCCACCGTGAAGCAGCCGGTGACCACGGTCGAAGCCCTGTCCACGGCGGACGGGCTGCATCCGGTCCAGCAGGCGTTCGTCGACCAGGACGCCCTCCAGTGCGGTTTCTGCACGTCCGGGCAGATCATGTCGGCGGTCGCCGCCGTCGAACAAGATGTCCAGGACGTCCGCGAGTTCATGTCCGGCAACCTGTGCCGATGCGCGGCGTACCCGAACATCATCGCGGCGGTCGAGCAGGCGAGGCGGGCCGATGCGTCCCTTTGAGCTGCTCGCACCCGAGACCGTCGAAGCCGCTGTCTCCTCGCCAGGCACGTTCTTGGCGGGAGGGACCACGCTCGTCGACCTGATGAAACTCAATGTCCTGACACCGCAGCAGGTCTTGGACATCAACGCGGTGCCGTTGCGTGGCATCGACACCGCCGACGGGCTGCGGCTCGGCGCGCTGGAGCGGATGGGCGACATCGCCGGCCATCCGGGCGTGTACCCGGCGATCTCCCGGGCGTTGCTGCTCAGCGCGTCCCAGCAGATCCGGAACATGGCGAGTATCGGCGGGAACCTGATGCAGCGCACGCGCTGCTCGTACTTCCGGGACGTCTCCATGCCGTGCAACCGGCGGGTGCCGGGCAGCGGCTGCCCGGCGATCTCGGGCGCCAACCGGATGCACGCCGTGCTGGGCACCAGCGATTCGTGCGTCGCGACGCACGCCAGTGACGTGGCCGTCGCCCTGGTCGCTCTCGACGCGCGGCTCCGGCTGGTCAGCGAGACCGGAACCCGGACCGTCGAACTGGGCGATTTCTATCGTCAGCCCGGCGACACCCCCGAGGTGGAGAACGACCTGCGCCCCGGTGAACTGATCGCCGAGGTCGTGGTCCCACGGCTGGATTGGGCGTCGAACTCCACCTACGTCAAGGTGCGGGACAGGCAGTCCTACGAGTTCGCGCTGTGTTCGGCCGCGGTCGCGCTGCACGTCGAGGACTCACGCATCGTCGACGCCAGGGTCGCGGCGGGTGGCGTGGCGACCGTGCCGTGGCGGCTGCCCGAGGTCGAGGCGGCCTTGCGTGGCGCGCCCGCGACCGTCGCCGCTTTCGAAAGCGCCGCGGCACTGGCCACCGAGGGCGCGCGCCCCTTGTCCGGGAACGGATTCAAACCGTCTTTGCTGCGCCGGACCATCGTCCGCGCACTGCTCGAACTGACCGAGGGGAGCCGCTCATGACCAGCCGGGTGGACGGGCCGCTGAAGGTCACCGGCCAGGCCGAATACGGGGCGGACCACACCTTCCCCGGACTGGTTCACGGCTATGTCGTGCTCAGTACGATCGCCCACGGCGAGATCGAGGCGATGGACGTCACGGCGGCGAAGGGCGCTCCGGGCGTGATCGGCGTGTACTCGCCTTTCGACCCGCTGGAGCTGCGCACACCGTCCACGGCGTTCATGGGTGAGACCTGGGTTCCTTTGCAGGACAAGGAAGTCGCCTACTACGGCCAGCCGATCGGCTTCGTGGTGGCCGAGACCTACGAACAGGCCCGTGACGCGGCGATGCTGGTCGAGGTCTCCTATCGGTCCCGGCCCGCGCTGACCTCGTTGCAGGACGGCCTCGCTTCGGCCGAAGACGCACCCGCCGCGAGGGACGGTTCGCCGTCGACCCTCGCCGTCCTCGCTCCCGACGTCGAGTCCATTGAGGACGCTTTGGCGGCGAGTTCGGTGGTCGTCGAGGCCACGTACACCACCGCGACCCAGAATCACGCCGCGATGGAACCGCATTCCGCGGTCGCGGTGTGGGGTCCGGACGGCCTGACGATCCACAGCGGAAACCAGGCATCCGACCTCCAGGCGGCGGAGCTGGCGGACGCGCTGGGCACGAAACCGTCCGAAGTGCACGCGGTGAATCCCTTCGTGGGCGGGGCTTTCGGCGGCAAGGGCCGCACGTCCACGCCGGCGTTCCTGGCGGCCGCGGCGGCCAGGGTCCTGGACAGGCCGGTGAAAGCCGCGCTCAGCCGGGAACAGGTCTTCACCGCGACCGCGGGCCGTGCCGCGACCGTGCAGAAGGTCGCCCTCGGCGCGGACCACGACGGCACGCTCAACGCCCTGCGTCACGACTCCTGGTGCAGCACAGCGGCCGACCGGTCGTTCGTCGAGCCGACGTCACACGGCACCTCGCGTGAGTGGTACGCCACCCGGAACCTGGGCATCAGCCAGAAGATCGTGCCGCTGAACATCCCGCCGACGACGTTCATGCGGGCACCGGGCGAGGCACCCGGGTCGTTCGCGCTGGAGAGTGCCATCGACGAGCTCGCGGTCGCGCTGGGCATGGACCCGATCGAGTTGCGCCAGCGGAACAACTCGAACGCGCCGCCCGGCAAGGATCTGCAGTGGTCGAGCAAACACCTCGACGAATGCTTCCGCGTCGGCGCGGCCCGCTTCGGCTGGTCGGACCGCTTGCCCCAGGGCCGGACCGACGGTGACTGGCTCGTGGGCATCGGCACAGCCACCGCGATGTTCCCCGCGCTGCGGTTCCCGGCCACGGTCGAGATCACGCTGCTTCCCGACGACACGGCCATCGTCGCGACCAGCGGAGCGGATCCGGGAACCGGCCTGCTGACCGTGCTTTCCCTGGTCGGCGGGGAATCGCTGGACATCTCGCCGGATCGGGTGGTGCCGCGGCTCGGCGATTCGACACTGCCGCCCGGCGGTATGTCCGGCGGCTCGACAGCCACCGCGAGCGCCGGCACGGCCATCATGGTCGCCGCCGCCAAGGCGATCGACGACCTGCTGAAACTGGCGTCCTCCCCGGGCGCGCCGTTCGAAGGGATGGACGTCTCCTACGCGGACGGCCAGGTGCTGGCCGAAGGCCGGACGATGAGCTTTGGTGAGCTGCTCCGGACGCTGAACCGTCCGTCGATCTCCGTGACCGGTTCGTCGGCTCCCGGCGAGGAGCTGACGAAGCATTCCTTCAGCTCCTTCGGTGCCCAGTTCTGCGAAGTCCGCGTGCACAAGTGGACGCGCGAGATCCGGGTGTCCCGCATGCTCGGCGTGTTCGACGCGGGCCGGATCATCAACCCGACGGCCGCTCGCAGCCAGATCGTCGGGGGCATGATCTGGGGTGTGTCGGCGGCTCTGCACGAGGGGCTCGAGATCGAGGCCAACGGCCGATTCGCCAACGGTGACTTCGCGAGCTACCTGATCCCGGTGAACGCGGACATCCCCGAGGTCGACGTCCATTTCGTCGAGTACCCGGACACGCTGCACAATTCTGTCGGCGCGAAGGGACTGGGCGAGATCGGCACCGTCGGGATGGCGGCGGCCATCGCGAACGCAGTCCACAACGCGACCGGCATCCGGGTGCGGCACATCCCCATCCAGATCGAGGACCTACTCGAGGAGTCGTAGCGCTTACCGGTCCGTGATGGCCTCCTTCCCGAGTACGGTGAAGGAGGCCATCACTGTCTACAGGGGACACTTCGAGGCGATTGACCGCCCGCCTGATGCCGGAGGTTGGGGCCTCGGGCCGCCCTCGGCGCGGTGCTGTGGATCCGGGCGGACGAGCGCACGGCCCCGCTCGACGAGATGTTGACGAGATCGAGTGTGCCGCTGTGCCTGACCGGCTTGAACCCGTCGCGTCCGCACGGTCTGCTGACCGCTCGCACGTACGCGGAGCTGACCATCCCCAGCCCGGGATCCCCGGAACGCCGAGAGATGTGGTCCTCGGCGTTCCCGTTGCTGCCCTCGGAGGCACTGGAGGACCTGGCGGCCCGCTACCGCATGAGCGGCGGTGATCTCCGCGCGGTGGCGGCCGTCGCCGACGCGGACGCGCGGTTGTCCGGCAACGGCCATCCCGTCACCGAGCACGTGGAGCCCGCGATAGCGATCGTGACCCGCGGCCGCACGAGCGGTGCGGTGCGGTCGATCCTCCCGCGCCGCACGACGGACGATCTGGTGCTGCCGGACGCGCAGATGAGCCAGCTCACGGAAATCGCGTCGGCGTTCCGCGCGTGGCCCCGAGTGGCGGAGTCCTGGGCCTTCGCCCGCAAGATGACGGCGGGTGGGGTGAAGGCGTTGTTCACCGGCGATCCGGGAACGGGCAAGACGATGTCGGCGGAGGTCGTCACCGTGATCCTGGGCCTGGAGCTGCTCAAGGTCGACCACTTTCTCCATCACCCGGCTGGTGCGCTTGACCCGTTTGGCCGCGGACAGTGCCGCGGACAGCCCTTTTCGCAGGCGCTTTTGCTGCCCCTCGGGACTGTCGTCGACCGACTGGGTCAGTTCGTCGAACTTGTCGGCGAACCCGGCGGCCGCCTGCTTGCCCAGCGCCTGAAGGTCTTTCGGTGGTTTCTTGACCTCGGCCTGGAGTTCGTCGCGGCCCTTGGCGATGCGTTGCTTCGCCCTCGTCAGCTCACGGCCGATCGTGTCCGCGACGGCCGAGATGACCTTCCGCATCTGCTTGACGTAGTTGTCGCGGGCTTCGACGAAGATCTGATTCGCCTCGTCGGGCAGACCGAACAGCTGTCTTGGCCCCATTTGACCAGTCCCCAGGCGGCCGGTGCTCGGCGGTGAACGCGTCACGGGCCTTCTCTCCCTTGGTGAACTGTTCGTCGACGAGTTTGTCGAGGCCCGGTGAGGATGCCCTCCACGTCGGTCTTCATGGTGTCGAAGACCTTTGCAGGGTGGCCGTCACCAGGGCGCGTTTTTCCTCGTCGGTGTGCTCTGCCGAGTCCGCCTTCCCCTCGCCGACCTTGCCTGCCACCTCGGCCTTGACCTCGGCCGGTTTCCCCGATTCGGCGAACTCGTCAGCCTGTTCCAGGTTCTTCGGCGCCTTTTCGGCGATGGCCTTTTCGACGGCCTTGACGAACGCTTCCTTGTCGAAGTCCTTGGGCTTCGCGTCGTTCATCTTCTCGGCGTTGGCCGTCTTGCCTTGCGCCACCTCGTCGTCCTTGGGCGGCACGGACGCGTTCTGCGCCGAGGTCGCTACCTTGCCCGCCGGAGGGTGGGAGCGGGCGACCGTGTGCTTCTTGTGCGCGATGTCCTTCTTCAGCACGGCGAACTTCGGATCCGTGCCCGGACCTCTGACCAGGCCCGCCGCCACCGCACCGTTGCCGATCTTGTCCTGCGAGTCTCTCCGGGACGGGTCCACCGGCGGTTTCTTGTCGCCCGCCCGCAAGGCAGCCAGCGCCGCGGCGTTCGACGGCGGCAGTCGCGACGGCTTCCGCGGCGGCGGTGGCATGGGACGGCTCTCCTCCCGCTGCGGGAACCCTCGGACAGCGTCGCAGCCGGCCGACACCAAGGCGTCGCGAGAGCGTTCTCATCGGCAAGCAACGGTCCGGATCCTGATCAAAGACCATCGTGGCCGGGATTTTGACAATCCCCAGGCCGCCGAACGGAGGTTGCGCCCTCCTGGAGGGTGGCCAGACTGGAGATCGGCGAGAACGAACGGATCGATTCGTGCTCGCGGGAAAACCGGGAATCGGGGCACTGTCGCTGCCGTGCCCATGCCGGCAGACCGTTGTTCGGTACGTGGATGTCACTCGTTGTGTCACGAATCTTCCGTCCGGCCTCTTGGAGGCGTGCGGAGGTGAAGGAGGACGGATGAGACTCGACCGAAAGGTGGCCGCCGCGGTGGCGGCCGTCGTTGTCCTGCTGACGCCTATGGCCGGTTCGGCGTCCATGGCCAGTGATCTGGTCAGAGGGGGACCACCGGCACCTGCCTGCTCGCCGAACACCAAGGTGGTGACCGACGACGGGCCGGTGTGCGGTGTCGCCGGCGCCGATGTCAAGTCGTGGCAAGGGATCCGTTATGCCGCACCACCGACCGGGGCGCTGCGCTGGAAACCGCCGCGCAGGCCGGCTCCGTGGACCGAGACCTTCGCCGCGACCAAGGAAGGCACCCAGTGCGCGCAACCTGCCGGCGCGGGTCCGGGCTCGGATGACGAGGACTGCCTCAACCTGACCGTCCGCGTGCCCGCCAAGGCGGGGCCGGGGCCGTTCGCGGTGATGGTGCAGATCCATGGGGGCGGGTTCCTGCTGTGGAAACCGCAGGACGCGAGCCGTCTGGTGACGGCGGGCCAGGTCATCAGTGTGGAGGTCAACTACCGGCTCGGGATCTTCGGTTTCCTGGCTCACGAGGCGTTCGGTGAGCACGCCGGCAACTACGGGCTGCAGGACCAGCAAGCCGCGTTGCGCTGGGTGCAGCGCAACATCTCGCGGTTCGGCGGCGACCCGCACAACGTCACGATCTACGGCGCCTCCGCGGGCGGTTCGAGCGTCTGCGCCCACACCGTCTCGCCGACCTCGGCGGGGTTGTTCCAGCGCGGGATCAGCCAAAGCGGCGAGTACAACTCACTGCTCGGCGTGGACACCGTGTGGCAGCCGCAGGACTGCAAGGCGAAGCTGCCCACCGAGGAACAGGCGCAGCGCACCGGGGCGCGGTTCGCCGCCGCCGTCGGTTGCGGCACCGCGGCCGAAGCCGCCGCCTGCCTGCGCAGCACGTCGGCGGCGACCCTGCTCAAACAGGCGGACCACGGGAGGGGGCCCGACAACGGCACCATAGCGCCGATCGTGAACGGAACGACGCTGCCGATGTCCCCAGGAGAGGCCTTCGCCACCGGGCACGTCAACGACGTGTCCCTGATGCACGGCGTGGACCGGGACGAAACCCAGCTGCCGTCCGCCTCGACTCCGGCGGACTACGAGACGCTGGTACGCCAGCAGTACGGCAAGCACGCGCCCGCTGTCCGCAAGACGTATCCGCTGAAGCGATTCCCCGCGCCCGCCCCGTTCCTCGCCTTCCGGACCATCGTGGCCGACTCCAACTCCGTCTGCCCCTCCGTGCTCAACAACGAACGACTGGCGCGGCACATCCCGGTCTACGCCTACCAGATGGACGACACGGACGTCCCGCCACAGTTCTTCCTCGACCCGACCAAACCGAACGGCGCCTACCACATCGCTGAATGGCTCCTGCTGCTGCCGGAGGGCGTGAAACTCAATCCCAATCAGCAGGTGCTGTCCGAGCAGCTGGTGTCGCAGTGGACAGGGTTCGCCCGAACCGGCGATCCCACTGTGGACGGCACACCCCTTTGGGAGCCCTACACCGAGGACAATCCCGTCATCATGTCGCTCCAAGCCGCAGGTGACAGTCAGCTCACCACGGAAATCCCTCGACAGCACCACTGCGACGAATTCTGGGAACAGCTCAGTGCCGGCACCCCGTGAAAGCGTCGTGAGTGGTAAGGACGGTTTTGGGTCTAAGGCAAATGTGGCATGTCTCCTGCCAGGACAACTTTGCCTTTCGGCCTAATAGAACCAAAGATGTCTTAGATACCTACTGGATTCCGCCATGGCTGATCCCAGGCCGCGCGTGAAGGACCCCTTCCCTCGGCTCAGCCGAGGAAACTCGACCTTCACGCCTTCCCCAAGTACGTGAAGGAGTCCTTCACGTACCTCAAGCGGGCAAGGGACCCGGAACCGAGCAGGTCCAGGCCTCGTGAGTGGTACGGACGGTTAGAACCGTCCGTACCACTCACGAGAGTTCGGGAAGCCGTTCCCCGTAACGGGTGGCCTGCTCGAACATGTGGGCCGCCCGCAGCAGGTTCAGCTCGCCGCGGTGCGGGCCGACGAGTTGAAGGCCCACCGGACTGCCGTCGGGAGTGAAGCCCGCGGGTACGGAGATCGCCGGGCACCGGGTCACCGAAATGCACGAGGACGACCGCATCCAGTCGATGTAGTCGCGCATCTCGTGGCCGGCGACGTACTGCGGGTACTCCCACTCGACCGGGAACGGCGGGAGCTGGCTGACCGGGGCCAGCAGGAGGTCGTACCGTGAGAAGAACTCCCTCGTCGAGGCCACGAGCCGGGACTGCCGGACGTTGGCCTCCGCCACCCGTGCGCCGGTCAGCGTGCCGCCGAACGCGATCTCGTCGGCGAGGGTCTTCTTGATCCGCCCTGGATGGGATTCGGCCAGGGCGCCGAGGTTCAGGTGGAAGATCCGGGCGCGCAGGGTCCGGAAGACCTCGTCGGCGCCCGAGAGGTCCGGAGTGGCTTCCTCGACGTCACAGCCGAGGTCGAGGAACACCTTCACCGCCGGTTCGAGCACCCGGCTGACCGCGGGATCGACCGGGAGGCCGCCGAGATCGGGCGACCACGCCACCCGCAGCCCGGTGAGGTCGGTGTCCAACCGTCCGGCGAACGGGGCGGACGGCTCCCGGAGGCTGAACGGGCTGCCGGGGTCGTAACCGGCGATCACCGACAGCAGGAGCGCGACATCGCCGACGGTGCGGGCCATCGGTCCGTGCACGGCGAGCCAGGACGCGGGGAGTCCGCCGGGCCCGTCGGGGACTCGGCCGGGGGAGGGGCGCAGCCCCACCACGTTGCAGAACGATGCGGGATTGCGCAGCGAGCCGCCCATGTGGTTGCCGTCGGCGAGCGGATGCAGCCTCGCGGCGAGTGCCGCGGCCGCACCGCCGCTGCTGCCGCCCGCGGACAGCGTGGGCCGGTACGGATTCCGGGTCGCGCCGAAGACGGGGTTCATCGTGTGCGAGCCCGCGCCGAATTCGGGGATGTTCGTCTTGCCGAGGGTGATCGCGCCCGCGGCGCGCATCCGTTCGACGATGGGCGAATGGTGGACCGGTACGTTGTCCGCGAGCAGCGGCGAACCGTAGGTGGTGCGCACGCCCGCAACGTCGTGGTTGTCCTTGTGCGCCACCGGGATCCCGTGCAGGGCACCGACTTCTTCGCCACGGGCCAGTCGCTCGTCGGCCGTCGCCGCGTCGGCGAGGGCCTGGTCGGCGGTCAGCGTGACGATCGCGTTGATAGCCCGATTGACCCGTTCGACGCGCTCGAGATGGGCTGTCACCACCTCCCTCGCGCTGACCTCGCGGGTGCGCAGCAGCTTCGCCAGTTCCCGTGCGGGAAGACGGCAGAGTTCGCCTTCGATCACGTCCTCCAATATCTCGTGAGAATGGCCGAATCCTCACCCCTGATGACCGTGGTCGACAAGATTTGCTCGACATCTGACGGAATGCCACATTATTGGCGGATGGATCCACTCGACACCGTGATGGCGGTGACACCGTACGGCGTGCCGAGGCTGGTGCGCGCCAGGTGCCGACCCGGGCTCGCCAGGACGGCCGGTACCGCTTTGGCACGCCGTCCGGAGACCAGCTTCTGCTACCTGCTGACCGGACAGGCCGAGCTGGCCGAACTTCCCCAGCTGACGCCACAGTCTCGGCAGCCGGACGGCGACGAGCTCACCCCGGACGAGCTCACCCCGGACGAGCGAGCACTGGTGCGGGCGCTGCGCGAGGACGGCAGGCGGACCCACGAGGAACTCGCCAGGCTGGCCGGGGTTTCGGAGTCGACAGCGCGGCGCCGGGTGGAGTCGCTGCGCCGAAGCGGGGCGATGTACATCCGTGCGGTGGTCGAACCGGCGTCGCTCGCGGCCTGCCGATCGAGGCGCTGCACCGGTTCGTCGTCGATTCGCCGTGGTCACGGCTCGCGGTTTCGGTGCACACCGGGTTGGTGACGAAGGGCTTGAAACGTAGCAGCGTGCTGACCTCCGAACTGCGGGACCGAGCCCTACGCGTCGAGCGTGACATCGGAGGTCGGGACCGCCTGGCAGGTGAGGCATTGATCGTCGGGCAGGCCGTCCGGCGGCGTGACGAGATGGGCGGTAGTGCCTTCGAGAACGGAAACCGCGCAGCTTTCGCACTGGCCGAGTCGGCAGCCGCTGGGGAGGGACAGCCCGATCTTCTCCGCGAACTGGAGAAGGGTTCCGTCGGCCTTGCGCCAAGTCTCCTCGCGGCCGGATCGGGCGAACCGCACGGTCGCCGTCGCGTCGTCGGCGATGGTGACCGGCGCCGCCGCGGCGTGGAACTTCTCGGTGAAGATGTCCGCGCGAGGCACGCGGCGGGCCAGCAGACCGGAGGTCAGCTCGTCGAGCATGGCTTCGGGACCACAGAGGTAGAACCGCGCTCGTCGACGGATGAGTGACGCATCGACGCTGTCGGACGACACCCGCCCCCGGACGTCGTAGGTGTCGCCTTCGGCCGGTCGGCTGTAGTGGTTGACGACCTGCACCGTGCGAAGGCGCTTCGCCAGGTTGGCGATCCGTTCACGGAAGGCGTGGCTCCCGGCGTTCCGGTTCCCGTAGTGGAGGACGATCTCCGGGGCCGGATCAGGGCCGTTCGCGAGTGTCTCCAGGAGGCCGAGGAACGGCGTGATCCCGATGCCGGCGGCGATCAGCACCAGCGGCTGCCGGTGGTCCGACGGTACGGCAAACGAACCGGACGGCGGCGTCACCAGCACCCGGGTCCCCGCCCGGAAGCCTTCGTGGACGGTCGAGGAGAACCGACCGCCTGACAGCCGCCGGATGGCGACGCTGTAGGCGGCGCGACCGGTGTCGCGGGCGGCGGTCGTCAGAGAGTAGCTTCGCGTCACTTGCGGTTCGTCCGCCGAGGCCAGCGTGATGTGCTGACCGGGACGGAAGTCCGGCAGTTCGCCGTCGTCGGCAGGGCGCAGACGCAGCGTGAGGATCTCGTCCGTTTCGAGAGCCGCACTGTCCACAAGGAACTCACGCGCGGTGTTCCACGGCGGCGGCCCGACCGGCCGGACGTCGCAGGCTGTGGAGCGGAGCGCGATCGAGCCGCTGATCGGGTCCCGGATGTCGTCGCCGATCAGCAGGTTGTAGTTCGCCCCGCCGTCGTCGAGCGGGTTCGAACCCGGCAGCGCGAGGTCGGGTGCCGGTTGCCACCAGCCGTATTCGGCCACGACGACCTCGGGATGCAGCGCGGGGTCGATGCGTGCGCGCATCGTGACTTTCGCCGCCTGCGTCACGATCTCGACCTCTTGGCCGGTGACGATGCCGCGCTCGTCCGCGAGTTCGGCGCTGACGTCGACGGTCGGCTCAGGAGACCGACGCCGCAGTGACGAGATCCCGTGGTGCTGGCTGTGACAGAAGTAGCCGTTCTTCGCGCAGGTCAGCACCAGGGGGTATCGCGTGTCCACCTCCGGTGTGCGGGCGACCGGGACCGGCGACTGCCCGTGCTCGGCGAGACGTTCGGAGTACAGCTCGACGAGACCTGTCGGGGTGGCGAAACCGGTGACGCCACTGTCGAGTTCTTCGGCGTACTTCCGATATCCGGAAGGCAGGGGGACATCGATCCCGCCCGCCTCGTCGCGCAGCCGCCCCGCGGTGAGCCCCAGCGGTGCGAGCTGGTGGTTCCAGGCGTCCTCGATCCGCCCGCCGAAGAACTCTTCGGCCATACCGAGGCGCGCCGCGAGGTCGAAGACGAACTCGGTGTCCGAACGGGACTCGCCCACCGGCTCGATCATGCGCGGCCGAAGCTGGACCCGTTCCTGCGCCGACGGCGTGATCTCGAAGCCCGCCCTGATGGCTTCGTGCTCCCACGGGGTGTTGACGGGCAGCAGGAGGTCGGCGAATCGGGAGGTCGGGTTCTCGAAGAGGTCGAGGTGAACGGAGAAGTCGAGTTCGCGCAACGCCGCCGCGGTCCGCTTGGGATCGGGCTGGGACAGAAGAAGGTTGCCGCCGAAGGAGACCAGAGCCCGGACGCGGTACGGATCACCGCTGATCGCGGCCTGGCAGAAGTCGCGTGCGTTGATCCAGCCCTGCGACGGCGGACCGATCGGGAAGTTGTCCAGACCCAGCGCTTTGGCTCGTTGGCGTGGATCGAGCCGGTCCGGTGACGAGACCGGGTTCGTCGGCTGCTTGGGGATCACGACGTTGCCACCAGGAGCGTCGAAGCTGCCGGTGAGGGCGTACAGCGTGGCGATCGCCCGCTCGGTCTGCGTGGCGTTCGCGTGCTGCCCGATGCCGGTCCACGCGGCGTAGGAAACGCTCTCCGCCTTGACGAGTTCTTCGACGAACGCGGAAAGGGAGCCAGGATCGATCGTCGTGACGGAGGCCGTGCGGTCGAGCGGCCAGTCGGCGCACGCTTTTGCGTACAGCGCGAAGGCCGGGACGCACTCGACGATGCCATCGCTCGTCGGTATCCGCCTGGTCCCGTGCAGGGCGAACTGGCCGGCCCGCGAGGTCAGGGCGGTCGTGTCGACGGGTTCGGCCGCGCCCGTCGCCTCGTTCCACGCCACGAAACCCGCGAGATCCGGTTCGAGGTCAGCGGCCCGCAGGAACCGGCCGGTGTCTTGGCGGACCAGGAGCGGGCCGTTGGTCCACCGCCGGACGAACCGCTCGTCGTGGCCTCGCCGGGTCAACAGCTGATGAGCGATACCGAGGGCGAGGGCGTCGTCCGTGCCTGGCCGGACCCGCAGCCAGACGTCCGCCTGCAGTGCGCCGGTGGACCGGCGTGGATCGATGACGACGAGCCGTGCGCCGCGCGCTTTGGCCTCGGCCAGCGCGGCGGACTGCGCGAGCCATGACTTCGCCGGATTGTGTCCCCACAGGATCGCCAGGTCGGTCCTGGCGTAGTCGGGCCCCGGAAGGCTGCTGCCGAAGGTGAAGGCGTGGGCGAAATCCTTGTGCCAGTTGCAGATCTCGGTGCTGTACAGCGTGTTCGGACTGCCGAACAGCCGGATGAACCGCTCCACCCAGTCGATCGAGTCGGACATCGGCGTCGCGCTCGGTGAGGTCACGGAGAACGCGACGGACTCGGCGCCGCTTTCGGCCCGGATGGTGCCCAGCCTGTCGGCGATCTCCGCGAGCGCCTCTTCCCAGCTGATCTCCTTCCATTGTGGATCGGAGGCCGACTTCGGGGTTGTCCGCCGCAGTGGCCGCGTCAACCGCTCGGGGGAGTGGACCAGCTCGGGAGCGGCGCGTCCCTTGGGGCACATCGCGGCGCCTGTCGGATGGGCGGGATCCGGGCGAACGCCCGTCATCATCCCGTTCTCGACGGTGTAGATCGCGCCGCATCGTGAGCGGCACAAGGTGCAATAGCCTCGAACGTCCGCCATGGCTACCCCTCACTTCGCCTGGTCGAGACAGCTTTGAGCGAGCAGGCTGGCGATGGCCCAGTCCTGCATGGCCACCCCGACGCTCTTGAAGACTGTCCGCCCGGCTCGTTCTCCCGTTCCCTCTGCCAGCGCCGCACCGAGTTCGATGAGGTCGTCCTCGGTGATTGCTCCCGCCTCGATGGCGTGGATGATTTCTCCGGACTCTTCGAGGACAGCTTCTCGTTCGTCGATCACGACGGTCGCCTCGGCGAGCAGTTCGTCGGGGAGCTCCCGCATGGTCGGGCGGAAGGCGCCGATGGCGTTGACGTGGGCGTGTTCGGTCAGCGACGCGGGGGAGAACAACGGCGTGGTGGACGTGGTCGCGCAGCAGACGATGTCCACCCCACGGACCGCCTCGTCCGCGTCCGCGACGGCGACGACGGTGTCGATACCCAGCTCCGCGCCCAGGGACTTCGCGAGCGCGTCCGCGCGCCCGAGGCTGTGGTCGACGACCCTGAGCTCGGTCAGCGGCCGCACGGAATGCACGGCGCGGACCTGATCGGGCGCCTGCCCGCCGGCGCCGATGAGGGTGCAGGTCTTCGCCTCGGCCGGAGCGAGCAGGCCGGTCGCGACGCCGACGATCGCGCCGGTCCGGATGCGGGTCACCTCGGCGGCGTCGGCGACGAGATGACGTCCGTGACCGAGTTCGCTCCAGACGACGGTCCCGACGATGGCCGGTACGCGGTCGGTGAAGTTGAGGCTCAAGGTCTTGATCATCGCCGACGCGGTCGGGCGGTGGTGCGTCGACATCACGAGGAACGCGCCATCGCGCAACACGGTTCGCGTCGGCATTTCGAACTCGCCGCGCCGGAGTGCGAGGAACCCGTTTCGCACCGCGTCGATCGCGTCGGCCATGGGCACGGCGGCACGGATCTCCTCCGGGCCGACGGTGACGACCTCCATGAGTACCTCCTGTTTTCTCGTCAGCGCAGTACGAAGCCCGGCACCAGGTCGTCGTCGGGGTCGACCACGAACCGGTGATAGCCGGTGCGGAACGCCCGTCCCGTCACGACGGGGTGGACCGCGTCCCGTCCGGAGACCTCGGCCGTGCTCGCAATCCGGGCGTGCCAGGTCGAACCGACGATCGACGAATGGACGAGCGTGCTGTGCGTCGCCAGCCGTCCGGACGCGTGCAGCGCCGCGACACGGGAAGCGGTCCCCGAACCGCAGGGTGAGCGGTCCACCTGCCCATCGGCGAAAACGGTCACGTTGCGCTGGTGGACGTTCCCGTCTTCCTCGTCGCCGAGTTCGTCGAAGAAGATCACGCCGTAGATTCCGCTGAGTCTCGCGTCGAGCGGGTGCTCGGCGTACGAGCCGGCGTTGAGCTGCTTCTTGATCTCCCGCCCCAGCCCGATCAGTTCGGGCAGTGAGGCCTTGTCCACGGCGAGACCGAAGGCCGCCGCGGGCACCTGGGCGTACATCGCCCCGCCGAACGCGATCACACAAGGGGCGTCGCCGCGCGACGTCTTCACGACGACCTCGTCGTGAAGGAGATAGCTGGCGACGCTGAGGAAGTCCGCCGAGGTGACCTTGGATCCGACGGTGGTGACCCGTGCGGTCACCCGCCCGGACGGCACGTCGATCACCACGTCGGTGACGCCGCTGGGGTCGGCGGGCACCAGGCCGGTCTGCACCGCCCAGGTACCGAGGCACATCGTGCCGTGGCCGCACGCGGTGGAGAAGCCGTCCTTGTGCCAGAAGAGAACGCCGAAGTGGGCGCCTGGATCGTCGGGCGCCACGATGAAACCGCCGTACATGTCCGCGTGCCCGCGTGGCTCGGAACAGAGCAGCTGACGCAGTCCGTCGACCTCGGGGTCGGTCGCTGCCGCGATCCGCTTTTCCGCGACCGACGGCGCGGCCGGTTCCGGTATCCGGGTGACGATCCTGAACGGTTCGCCACCGCAGTGGTAGTCCACCGCGAAGTGCCCAGCGCTCGTCATACCGACCTCCGCTCAAGTAACATGTGACATTGTACAGTCGCGACGGAGGGATTTCGATGACCGAGGACTCGCTCAAGGGACTTCCCCCGGTCGGTGGCCGTCGCAACTTGCGCGACGAGGTCATCGAAACCCTCCGTGGCGCCGTGATCTCGGGCGAGATGCGTCCGGGCGTCGTGTACTCCGCGCCCACCTTGGCCGGGCAGTTCGGCGTCTCCGCGACACCGGTGCGGGAGGCGATGCTCGATCTGGTCAAGGAAGGGCTCATGGAGACCGTGCGCAACAAAGGTTTCCGAGTGACCGAGCCCACCGACCAAGAACTCGACAACTTCACCGAGCTGCGCGCCCTGATCGAGGTACCCACCGTGCGCCGCATCGCCGAGGCGGGCGTCGGCGCGAACACCGTGAAACGGCTCCGCGAGCTCGCGGCCGGGATAGAGCGGGCTGCTGCCGAACATGACCTCATCGGCCACGTCACCGTGGACATGGAATTCCATCTCACGCTGCTCGACCTGTCCGGTAACGCGCACCTCGTCGAAGCCGTGCGGACGCTGCGCGCCCGATCACGGATCTACGGCCTCAAGGACTTGGCCGAACGCGGGCAACTGATCCCCTCGGCGCGCGAGCACTCGGAACTCGTCGACTTGATCGAAGCCCAGGACGCCGATGGCGCCGAAGACTTGATGCGCCATCATATCGGACACGTCCGGGGAATCTGGGCCGCCGAGTGACGATCCTGCCTGCTCGACCATGCCCCCTTGGCCGGAGAGGCAGGTGCTGATTCGGGGGTTTTCGACGCGGGTAGTGATCTTGTGTGGACGGACCGGAAGCGTCGCCGTCCCCCTTGTCACCAGCGTGATTCGAAAAGGAGAGCACTCATGAAGATGCGGAAACTCGCGGCCGCGGCGGCTGTCGGCGTCACCACCGTCGGCGCTTCCCTTGGGGGGCCCAGTGTTTTCCGGACAGCTGCTTAGTTGCTAATTTTACGCTGCGAGCTGTCGGTTCAGATACTCGGCGTGGACCTCGTGTGGGGTCTTGTAACC
>NZ_JBHRWK010000075.1:0-15921 GCF_042647925.1 Amycolatopsis speibonae | reverse complement strand
GGAGGGTGTTCAGTTCTTTCGTCACGGTTTGATCTTGGACACCCTCCTCCCGGCCATCACACCGGCCTCCTTCACGTGATCTTCACGGAATCAATCATCTAGGGACGTTCCGGGCCGGGGTCCAGATCGGACCGCAGCATCGAATAGAGGATGTGGTCGCGCCAGGCCCCGTCCCGGAACCCGTAGCCGCGCAGCACGCCTTCCCTGGTGAAGCCCGCCTTCGTCAGGGAGCGCTGCTCGGCGGCGTTGCCCGCCTCCGTCGACGCCTCGACCCGGTTCATCTGCGTGTGCGCGAAGAGGTAGCGGACCAGCAACCGCTGGGCCTCGGTGCCGTAGCCGTGGCCGCGGGCCTCGGGGATGAGCACGAGGCCGGCGTTCCAGCAGTACGACGTCGACCCGGTCCTGGTCTTGTGCCACGAGACGAAACCGAGTCGCCGCCCGTCGAGTTCGATCATCAGCATCCCGTTGTCCGCCGCGAGCATGCCGGTCTCGGTCCAGCGGCGGCGCAGGAAATGCGGGTCGTGCCAGCCGTGCCACTCGAACGTGCCCGCGGCCTGGGGATCGTTCGTGAGTGCTTCGAGCATCGGCAGGTCGCCTTCGGACACCGGTCTGAGCGCGACTCCGGTTTCGGTCATCCGACAGACACTAAGGCCGGAGGCCGCCAAAGCTGCCGTGACGCCCCGCGCCGTCACTGAACCGGCTGGCGCCTTCGACGGCTTCTTCTGCGAGCCCGCCGCCGGCCAGCGCGTTCGAGAACTCGGCCCGCATCGCCTCGTCCTCGGTGAGCCCGTACTGGCCGTACGCGGACGTCCGGTCCGCGCGCAGGCAGGCTTGCGGGAACGCGGCCAGTTCACGCGCCAGGGCTTGCGCGGCCGCCAGCGCCTCGCCGTCGGGCACGACCCGGTTCGCGAGCCCGATCGCGAGCGCCTCGGCGGCGTCGACCGGCCTGCCGGTGAGGATCAGGTCCATCGCCCGCGAATGCCCGATCAGCCGGGGGAGGCGCACCGTGCCGCCGTCGATCAGCGGGACACCCCAGCGGCGGCAGAACACCCCGAAGACGGCCGTGCTGTCGGCGACCCGCAGATCGCACCACAGCGCCAGCTCCAGGCCGCCGGCGACGGCGTGCCCGCGGACCGCGGCGATCACCGGCTTCGACAGCGTCATCCGCGTCGGCCCCATCGGCCCGTCACCCGTTGGGTCGAGGGAGTTCGAGCGGTCGGTTCCGATGGCCTTCAGATCGGCTCCGGCGCAGAAGGCGTCACCCGAACCGGTGAGGACGGCGACCGCGGCCTCCTCGTCGGCGTCGAAAGCGCGGAACGCGTCCGCCAGCGCGGCCGCGGTCGGCCCGTCCACCGCGTTGCGGGATCCGGGCCGGTTCAGTGTGACCGTCGTCACCGGCCCGTCCCGGTGGACGAGAACGTTTTCGCTCATCGATCGCTCCCTCGGGGAATCCGGGTGGGCAACAAGGCCCGAATCTCCTTAAAGTGGTGACAAAGTCCGCAGTGCGCGCGGAGTCATCGTCTGGACACTACGGTGTGATGGGATGGAGCCATGTCGCCCGGCTTGAAGAAATTCGTTGTGATCGCTGTCGTCGCGCTCGTGCTCTTCTTTCTGATCAGCAAGCCGACTCAATCCGCCGACGCCGTCCACACCGCGCTCGGCTGGCTCCGGTCCGGTGCCGAGGCCATCGTGACGTTCGTCCGGAGCCTCTTCTCCTGACCTGTCGCCCACTTCCACCGGTGTCCCTGGTGACGCCGGTGATCACTGTGCGCATCCACCAGCGATTATCACTCTGAGTCACCCGTCTCGGATTTCGGTCAGCCGGCTCGACCATCCGGGTGGATTGCCCCCGAAAACCCGCTGGTCGACGAATTCGTGCCCTGGAAGCTCTGGCGGAAAAGACCTCCGCGCCCCTACGGTGCTCACATTGCGTGATCGGCTGGTTCTCCAGGCGCCGGAGCCGGCCTCCTGGGGATGCGTTTCCGCAGGTGCAAGCCCCAGGCAGCGGAAACTTTCAGCCGGGCAAGTAAGTCAGGACTTGTCAGTCGGGGAATCATGAGGAGGCAGGGATGACCGGAGATCCCGGAGTCGATGCGTTGATCCGGCAGTGGGCGGCCGAGCGCGAGCAAACCCCGGAGGAGCAGGAGACGGACAGGATCGCGTCCGCCTGGCTCGCCGACGCACCCCGTCAAGCTCCCGGTATCCCCGGTCAGCGGCAGCAGTCCGGCCAGGCGCGCTGGGCGCCGGTCGAGGCCGCCGACCCCGGCTATCTCGACGCCATGAGCAGCCGTCTTCCGGACGTCCCGCGTGACCTGCTCGTCGCCGCCGCGGGCTGGTGGCAGATGGTCGGCGGCGTCGCCGAGGCCGAAGCCTGGTGGGACGCCGGCATCAGCCCGCTCGACCAGCGCGCTCTCGACTACCGCGCGGCCGGGCTCTCGCCTTCGGACCTGAGCCGTCGTCTCGGCCCGATGACCGTTTTGCAGCACCTTCGCCGCGGCAGCGCCCCCGCCTGGTGCGTCGCACGGCTGGCGAGGCAGCAGAAGTCCGCCTGATGAGAACTTCTCGCACGCGCGGGTGAACCGGCGTGGCAAGGGCGATCTCGGCTACCGCGTAACGCTAACCTGCGCGGGCTCGTTGTTCGAGCATCGGTCGTGATCGCCGCCCACGCTGGAGGACTCGCTTCGTGCGCACCACCCCGGAAAACGACGAACTCGTCGCCGACCCGGCCACGCCCGCTCCGCCACGCCGCGGGGTGGGCGCCGCCGTACTCGGCAGGCTGGTGATCGTGCTGGCCGTGCTCGGCCTCGCCGGGGGCGGGATCTGGCTGGTGACCAAGGCGTCCGCGCCGGTCGCGAGCCCGACGACGATGGAGATCCCCGCGCTGCAGGTCAAGGCTGCGGACGTCAAACCCGGCTCGATCGCCCCGGTCAACGCCACCCTCGCGGGCGGCGGCACCCAGCAGACCACGCCGCAGCAGGTGCAGCCGAAACCGGGCAAGGACCCCCTGGCCGCGTGGTCCGACCGGGCGGCGCGGGCCACCAACATCCCGGCCAGGGCGCTGCTCGCCTACGGCAACGCCGAGCTGGCGATGCGCCAGATGCAGCCGAACTGCAAGATCTCGTGGGCCACCCTCGCGGGCATCGGCCGGATCGAGTCGAACCACGGCCAGTACGGCGGCGCCGTCCTCGGCCAGGACGGACGGCCGTCGAAGCCGATCATCGGCGTCCCGCTCGACGGCTCGCCCGGCGTCAAAGCGATCGGCGACACCGACGGCGGCCAGTTCGACGGCGACGCGGCCGTCGACCGCGCGGTCGGCCCGATGCAGTTCATCCCCAGCACCTGGCGCCGCTACGCCGCCGACGGCAACCGCGACGGCGTCGGCGACCCGCAGCAGATCGACGACGCGTCGCTGGCCGCGGCGCGCTACCTGTGCGTGAACAACCGGGACATGTCGGCCGCCTCGGGCTGGTGGCAGGGGATCCTGTCGTACAACAACTCGACCGAGTACGCGCAGAAGGTCTTCGGGCTGGCGGACGACTACGCGAAGGCCGTGGCCGCCTCCAAGTGACCTGGCCTCGTGAGTGGTGAGGATGGTTAGAACGTCACTTGCCACTCACGACCAACCCGAGCGTGACGGTTCAGCGGGTGACCGGGATCGACAGTGGAAGATCCGGGACGTTGAGTGTCCCAAATCCTCCGCACCCGCCGCGACCCAGAGACGAGGCCCGGTTCCAGCGGGTGAGCGAATACGGCTCTACCGGAACCGTCCCGCCACTCACGAGACCAGAGCCGGGACCAAGGTCCCGAGCGCCCAGGTCGGCGAAGTTTCGCCCCGCGCCCAGTGCTAGCGTCGATGTGTGCCCGCTTCGTCCGTCGCCCTGCGCCGTCTCGGCATCGTCGGCGTCTGCCTGGTGAGCCTGGCGCTGTGCTGCGGGCTCGCCTGGTGGCAGTGGGAGCGGTTCTCCTCGGCCAGCGGGACGTTCCAGAACCTCGGCTACGTCTTGCAGTGGCCGTTGTTCGGGCTGTTCCCCGCGTTCATGTTCTGGCGGATCCGCAAACTCCGTCGACGCGCCGCCGAGGCCGACGCCCAGGAGACGGTGGCCGAGACCGCCGTCCCCGAGGTGCCGGCGCCCAGGCAGCGGCGCGCCCCGGTCCCGCGGCCGCCCGAGGACGACGAGCTCGCCGCCTACAACCAGTACCTGCGCGAACTCAACGCCCGCGACAAGTAGTCCCCAGAGAGGTTCGAGACCCTATGACCACCCGAACTGACGACGCCGCTCCGGTCCGCCCGGTCTCGCTGGGCGGACCGCTGATCCGGTTCCGCGTCGCGGCGTACGCCACCGGTGTGGCCCTGCTCGGACTGGTCGTCGAGATGCTGCTGCAGTACGTCTTCGGCGTGGAACTCCCCCAGTTCGTGAAGATGATCCCCATGGTCCACGGCGGGCTCTACCTGATCTACCTGCTGCTCGCGATCGACCTGGCGATCAAGGCCCGCTGGTCGATGAAGGGCACCCTTCTCGTGCTGATCGCCGGCTGCATCCCGTTCTTCTCCTTCGTGATGGAACGCAAGGTCACGCACAAGATCCAGGCGGGCGCGAAGCTCTAAGCGGTCCGGCGCCGGAAGCTCAGCGCCACCAGGAACGACAGTGCCGTGACCACGGCGGCGGCGGTGAAGGCCGCGGTCATCCCGTCGACGGTGGTCTCCGCCGGGCTCCCCGACGGGGTCCGTGTCACCGCGCCGAACACGGTGATCAGGATCGCCAGCCCCAGTGTCGCCCCGACCTGCTGCAACGTCTGCAGAGCACCGCCCGCGGCACCCGCGTCGTCGGTGGGCACCGTCGCCATGATGATCACGCTGAGCGGGGAGAACGCCAGCCCCGCGCCGACACCCATCAGCAGCATCGGCCCGAGCAAATGCGAGAAGTACCCGCTGGCCGTGGTGAGGGTGGCCAGCCAGACGACCCCGCCGGTCATCAGCGCGGTCCCGGTCAGCGCGAGCGGTTTCGGCCCGAACCGGGGGAGCAGCTTCGGGATCAGCCTGCTGAGCCCGAACATGCAGACCGCCATCGGCAGGAACGCGAAGCCGGTCTCCAAGGCGGCGAAACCCGCGATGTCCTGCAGGAACTGGGTCAGGAAGAAGAACATCGACATCATGGCCATCGGCCCGAGGAAGAAGTTGACGTAGGCCGCGGCGCGGTCGCGTTCGGCGAACAGCCGCAACGGGATCAGCGGTTCGCTCACCCTGGTCTCGATGGTGACGAACGCGGCCAGCAACGCCAGCCCGGCGGCGAGGGAGCCGAGGGTGATCGTGTCGCCCCAGCCGTTCGAGGCCGCGTGGGTGAAGGCGAACACGAGCGAGCCGACGCCGAAGGTGCCGGTGAACGCGCCGGGAAGGTCCAGCCGCGCGCGCCGTCGAGGAGGATCGGCGACGTACCGCGAGGTGAGCAGGACGATCGCGAGCCCGAACGGGACGTTGATGTACAGCGCCGCGCGCCACGAGACCCATTCGGTCAGCAGCCCGCCGAGCAGCAGGCCGATCGCGAAACCGCCGCTGGACATCGCCGAGAACAGCGCCAGCGCGCGCACCCGGGCCTTGGCTTCGGTGAATGTGCTGGTGATCAGCGCCAAGGTGCTCGGTCCGGCGAGCGCGGCGCCGACGCCTTGCACGACCCGGGCGGCGATCAGCATTTCCGCCGAACCGGCGAGGCCGCCGAGCAGGGAGGCGGCGGTGAACACGGCCGTGCCGACGACGAACATCCGGCGGCGGCCGAACAGGTCGCCCGCCCGTCCGCCGAGCAGCAGCAAGCCGCCGAAGACGAGGCTGTACGCGGTCATCACCCAGGACAGGCCGGTGGCGGTGAAGCCGAGTTCGGACTGGATGCGGGGGAGCGCGACGTTCATCACCGTCGCGTCGAGGATGAGCATGAGCTGGCAGGTCAGCACGATCGGGAGGACCAGCCGGTGCGGAGGCGGTGGGGCCACGGCCGTCTCCGGCCTAGGCTCGGTACGCAAGGATCGCTCGGTCAAGGAATACTCCAAAGACGTAACGAGATGAAGCGGAGAGACTCTCCACTTGAGGTCGTGAGCGATGATATGGAGACTGTCTCCGCTTACGCAAGTGAATTCGGAGAACGTCTCCGTTTTCGTCGCCCGAGGAGGTGCAGATGGACACGGCCGATCCGGCCCGCCCCATGCGCGCGGACGCGCGGCGCAACTACGAGCGCATCGTGGCCGTCGCGAAGGAGGCCTTCGCCGCCGACGGCGTGGACGTGCCCGCCGACGACATCGCGAAACGTGCCGGGGTCGGCGCGGGCACGTTGTACCGGCACTTCCCGACGCGCGACAAACTGATCGAGGCCGTCTACCGCGACGAGATCGACGGGCTGGCGCAGCAGGCCTACGACCTGCTCGAAGAGCTGCCGCCCGGGAAGGCGCTCGAGACGTGGCTGGCCACGCACGTCATCTACGTGGTCGAGAAGCACGGGCTCGCGATGACGCTGAAGGCGTCCGTCGACGCCGGGTCCGAAGTCTTCGGCTGGTGCCAGTCACGTTTGCGGGCCGCGGCCGACACGATCGTGAAGGCGGCTCAGGACGAGGGCGTGATCCGGCCCGACGTCGCCGGCGTCGACATCCTGCGGCTCGGACACGGGGTGGGCTCGGCCGCGAGCAAGGCTTCGCCCGAGGACACCCAGCGGCTGCTCACGATCGTGCTGGACGGCCTCCGGACGCCATGAAAGGTCCTTTCCTTGCGAAATTCGCAAGGAAAGGACCTTTCATGGCGCGCGCGTCAGGGAGTCAGGAGCCGATCCCGGTCAAGGACCGCACCTCCATCTCGGCGTGCTTGACCGGGTCGGCCTTCGACCGGCCGACGAAGGTGCCCACGATCCCGCACAGGAACGAGAACGGGATCGACACCAGACCCGGGTTCTTCAGCGGGAACCAGTGGAAGTCGACGCTCTTGATGATCGAGTCCGCGGAACCGGACATCACCGGCGAGAAGAACACAAGCACCAGGCTCGCGATCAGCCCGCCGTAGATGCCCCACAGGGTGCCGGTGGTGTTGAAGCGTTTCCAGAACAGCGAGTACAGCAGCGTCGAGAGGTTCGCCGACGCGGCGACGGCGAACGCCAGCGCCACCAGGAACGCGATGTTCTGCCCGTTCGCCAGGATGCCGCCCACGATCGCGAACGCCCCGACGGCGACCGCGGTCAGCCGGGCGACCCGGACCTCCGCGGCCGGTTCCGCCTTGCCGCGTTTGAAGATGTTCGCGTAGACGTCGTGGGCGAAGGAGGCCGACGCGGTGATCGTCAGTCCGGCGACGACGGCGAGGATGGTCGCGAACGCCACCGCCGAGACGATGCCGAGCAGGAGTGTGCCGCCGATGTTCAGCGCGAGCAGCGGCGCGGCCGAGTTCTCCCCGCCCGGGGCGTTCTTGATCGTCTCCGGGCCGACCAGCGCGGCCGCGCCGAAGCCGATGACCAGGGTGCAGAGGTAGAAGACGGTCATGCACGCGGTCGCCCACACCACCGAACGCCGCGCCTCGCGCGAGTTCGGCACCGTGTAGAAGCGCATCAGCACGTGCGGGAGCGCGGCGGCGCCGAGGACGAGCGCCAGTGCCAGCGAGACGAAGTCGAGTTTCGTGACCTCGCTCTTGCCGTACGACCCGCCCGGCTCCAGCAGCTCGTCGCCGAGCGGGCTGTTGTCGGCGGCGGCCGAGAGCAGGTTCGAGAAGCTGAAGCCGAACTTGCCGAACAGGAACACGGTGATCAGGGCACCGGTCAGCAGCAGGATGGTCGCCTTGATGATCTGCACCCACGTGGTGCCCTTCATCCCGCCGACCAGCACGTACAGCACCATGACGACGCCGACGACGCCGATCACGAGCGCCTGGCCGATGCCGCCGTGGATGTCCAGCAGTAGCGCCACCAGCCCGCCGGCGCCCGCCATCTGCGCGAGCATGTAGAAGAAGGAGATCACCAGTGTCGACGTCGCGGCCGCGGCGCGGACCGGGCGCTGCTTCATCCGGAAGCTCAGCACGTCGCCCATGGTGAAGCGGCCGGTGTTGCGCAGCAGTTCCGCGATCAGCAGCAGGTCGACCATCCAGGCGACGAGGAACCCGATCGAATACAGGAAGCCGTCGTAGCCGTGGATCGCGATCGCCCCGGCGATACCGAGGAACGACGCCGCCGAGAGGAAGTCACCCGAAAGTGCGATTCCGTTCTGTCGTCCGGTGAAAGCGCTGCCCGCCGCGTAGTAGTCCGAAGTGGACGAATTGCGCGTACTGGCGCGGTACACCACATACAGGGTGATCGCGACGAACAGCGCGAACACCGCGATGTTCAGGGCCGGGTTGTTGTCGGGGATGCTCATCGCTCACCTGCCCCGACCGAGGCCCTCAGCTGCTCGACCTGGGGATCGAGCCGCTTGTTGGCGAACTTGAGGTAGGCGATCGTGATCAGGATCGTGCTGGCGAACTGGCCGAGCCCGAGCAGGATCCCGACGTTGACCTCGCCCCACACCTTCCGGCTCATGAAGTCGTGCGCGTAGGCCGCCAGCAGCACGAACGTCATGTACCAGGTGAAGAACAGCAGGCTCATCGGGAACACGAACCGCCGGAAGGTCTTGCGCAGCGCGACGAATTCCTTGCCGTGCTGGATCCGGTCGAAGTCCGGGCCGGTGCTGCGCGGTGGTGGGGGAGCGGACTGACGCTCGCGGACGAACAGCGCGGGCATCTGCCCGGTGTCCTCCAGGGCGTTGCTCGCCGCGTAAGGACGCGCGACGTCGGGCATGGGTTCCTCCGGGGCTTGCTGGCATCCGTGGCGCGGCACGGGAGCGCACATACTAACTGCGGCTTCACGCGCGCTGAATAGGCGACCCCGCTTCCACGGCAGTGGGTACCGGTATTCGTTTTCGCGTCGGAATAGTGTTCCCGGAATTCGTTTCGGTCGAAATGATCCGGCTTTCTCACTCGTAATAGTGAGGCGGATTGTCACGCGCGGTCGTCGCCCGAACGGCCCACTGCGGCAAACGATGGACGATGACCACGCTGTGTCGCTCATATCGGTGACAGATCGTAGTTTCGCTTCCCGGTCGGGGCGGGCTTCGATAGCCTGCGCGCCACCCCGTACCGGCGACGATCTCCCGGTTCACCGGGCGTCTCGAAAGAAATCACCATGTCGGGCGACATCTTGCCGACGTGGGCGACAAGGCCACAACATCGGGCACATATTTAGGCTTGACCCACCCGTTGGGGGCACGGAAAGTAGTTCGACCGGGCGATGCGGCTACCGTACGTAGGCTGATCGGGTGATGAGGGCACCCTGTGTATCGGCGCAAGTTGTAACCGGAATTCCCTCGTTTGTGACGCGCGGACGGATTTCGGGCCTTGTACATCGTTCGGGCACACACTTTTCGCTGGTCAGAACCCGTGTACTCGACAGAATTGACGGCACCCGGATTGGTGTACGATTCTTTGGCCCGGCTGACCCGCAGTGATCGATTGGCAAAGAAAAGTTGATCTCGACGACCATGCACTTCGCAGGTTGCGACCTGCACGTGCAGGTGCAAGACCTCCCGAGGCGGACCGGTGTTCCTGGGGACACCCGGATCGCCGGACGGGGCCCCTCGCGTCGCGATCGATCACGTGGTCAGGCCGGGGCCGAGTTCTCCGCGGGCAGGTGCCTCGCGGGAACGGACGCCTCAGACCGTGCCAGGACGCCGGACAGGGAGTCACCTACGTGACCGTTGCAGGAGAAGGCCAAGTGCCGGTCGGGGAGCTGCTGGGACGCACTCCCCGGCCCTCTCGATGGGCCACCGGCTGGCGTGCGCTCGTGCGCTGGCGGGACTGGAGTCTGCCGGTGAAGCTGTCGGCCGTGACGCTGGTGCCGATCCTCATCGCGCTCGCGCTCGGCATCGCCACCATCGCCGGCCAGGTCGGCCGTTCCGACGGCTACCAGCGGCTGGACCGTCTCGTCGCGCTGAGCGGGCAGATCCGCACCCTCGCCGACGGGCTCGGCCGTGAACGCACCCAGTCCGCCGCCGGGCTGACCGCCGGCACCGTCGGCGGGACCCTCGAACTCGGCTCGGCCCGCGCCGACGTCGACACCGCAATCCCGCTTTACGGGGCCGCCGCGTCCAGGGCCGTCGAGAACGAACCGTCGCTCAACCAGGCTCGGGACGCCGCGGCCGTCCAGTTGGACAAGCTGGCCGACATCCGGCAGCGGGCCTCCGCCGGGCAGCTCGATCCCGTCCAGGCCATCGGCGAGTACACCGACATCACCACCGCGCTGCTCGCCCTCGACACCGCGTTGTCCGCGGGCGCCAGCGAAAACGTCCTCGGTGGCACTCCCGCCGCGCTGCACGATCTCGCCGTGATGAAGGAACAGCTGTCGCTGAGCCAGGCGCTGGTCTCCTTCGGCATCGCCCGGTCGAGCCTCGCGCCGAGCGAGCTCGACCTGCTGCGCACCGCCGAACTGCGGCTGTCCGACCGCTTCACCGACTTCCGTGCCGCCGCTTCGGAACAGCAGCGCCAGGAGTTCGGCGCCGCCGTCAGTGCCGACGCGATGGAAAACCGGGACAGGCTCGCGAAAACCGCCCTCGGCGAACAGGGAACCCCTGCCACACAGGCGTTCCGCACGATGTCCGCGCAGGGCTGGACCGACGCGTCGACCGCCGTGATCACCAAGGTCGGCGAGGTCGCGAACAAGTTCGGCGGCGAGACGAGCGCGGTGTCGGCCGAATTGGTCGACGACGCCAGCAGCGGTGCTGGCCTGCTCGCGGTCCTGCTGTTCGGCGCGATGGTGCTCGCCGTCGCCGTCGTCTTCCTCATCACCCGCCAGTTGCTCCGCTCGCTGAAGGTGCTGCGCGCCAGTGCCCTCGACGTCGCCGAGAAGCAGCTGCCCGACGCGGTCCGCAACATCCAGGAGGGCCGCTCGCAGGGCACCGACGTGCATCCGGTCCCGGTCGGCGGCGACGACGAGATCGGCGAGGTCGCCAGGGCCTTCGACAAGGTGCACCACCAGGCGCTGCGCCTGGCCACCGAGCAGGCTTCGATGCGGACCGGTTACAGCAACGTGTTCGTCAACCTCTCCCGCCGCAGCCAGAGCCTCGTGCAGCGGCAGCTGCAGCTGATCGAGCGGCTGGAGCGCGACGAGGAGGACGCCGACCAGCTCGCCACGCTGTTCCAGCTCGACCACCTCGCCACCCGCATGCGCCGCAACAACGAGAACCTGATGGTCCTCTCCGGCGCCGAGCCGGGCAGGCGGTCCGGTCAGCCGGTCTCCGCCACCGACGTGGTGCGCGCGGCGGTGTCCGAGATCGAGCAGTACCAGCGGGTCACCGTGCAGAACCCGCCGCCGGTGCGGCTGGTCGGGTACGCCGCCAACGACCTGATGCGCCTGATCGCCGAACTGCTGGACAACGCCACCGCGTTCTCCGCCCCGGAAACCCAGGTGACCGTCGCGACCAGGCTCGTCGACGACGGCTCGTTCGGCATCGACATCCTCGACAAGGGCATCGGGATGAACGAGGCCGAGGTCGCCGAGGCCAACACCCGGCTCACCGAGGCTCCCAACATCGACCTCGCCACCTCGCGCCGGATGGGCCTGTTCGTGGTCGGGCGGCTGGCCAGCAGGCACCGCATCGGTGTCTCGCTGCACGGCGGCAAGGACATCGTCGGCGTGCGCGCCACCGTCTCGGTCCCGGCGGACCTCGTGATGGTCCCGCCCGGGGGGGATCCCGGCCCCGCCACCGGCCCGATCACCCAGCGCCTCGCGCCGCTGCCGCCGCAGCAGTCGGGCGGCCTGCCGCGCCGTCAGCGTCCCGCGGCGAACGGCTCGCGGCCCGCGGTGCCGAGCGTTCCCTCGCAGGGCGGCGAGCGCTGGCCGTCGGCGAACGATCTGGCGGGTCACACCAAAACCGGGGTGAACGGGCACAGCAGGACGCAGGAACCACGGCCGCCGTCGAATCTGGAGATCTCGGGAACGGCGCTGTTCAGCCCGATCCCCCAGGACGAGACGACAGCGCCGCCCGCGCAGCCGCCCGCCCCGTTGCCGCGCCGGCCGGAACCCGAGCCCGAGCCGGTCGCCGAGGAGCCGGAGAAGCCCGCCACGTCCGCGCCGGCTTCGGCGGAAGACGAGCTCCCCAGCGGCAAGGAACTGTTCGAGGCCAAGAACAGCACCGCGCTGAGCGAATGGTGGAGCCAGGCGACCACGCCGCCCCCGGCCGCCCCGGCGGCGCCCACGGCGCCCACAGCGTCGGAGACGACGCCGATCTTCGACGAGATGCTCTCGGCGTGGTTCCGTTCTCCCGCGCCCGCTCCGGAAAAGCCCGCGGTCAAACCCGCGGTCAAGGTGGAGAAGCCGGGGAAGAAGGAGCCCGAAGAGAGGAAGCCGGCCGAGCCCGCTCCCGCCGCCGAAGCCGATTCCACCGCCGATTCCACCGCCGAGCAGGAAGCCCGTAACTGGGACTTCGCCAGTGACAAGGCCTTCCGCACGGTCCAGGAGGTCTCGCAGAACGCCCCGTCGACGTTCACCCAGGCCGGGTTGCCGCGCCGTCGCAAGGGTGAGCAGCTCCTGCCGGGCAGTGCGGCGTCGTCGGTCCCGGCCGCCCAGCCCGACACCAGGTCGGAACTGCCGGTCCGCGACCCGGTGAACGTGCGCGGTCGCCTGAGCAGTTTCCAGCAGGGTGTCCAGCGAGGCCGGAAGGAGGCGGCGGACAAAGCGGCGCCTGCCACCGCACAGCTCCCCGCCACCCAGCCGGACACGACGCCCGAGCCCGCTCCCGAGCCCGCGAAGGCGGTGCAGTCTTCGGAATCGGCGGAGACGGTCTCGCGTCCGGCGGCATCGCCCGCCGCGTTGCCGAGCCGGAAACCCGACAAGAAACCGCAGGCAGCGACGCCGGAACCGGAGCCGGTCGCCGCCACCGAGAAGACCGATGCCTGGAACTTCGGCTCCGACGAAGGCTGGAAAGCCGCCCAAGCGGTGTCCCAGTCCGTGCCGTCGAAGATGACTTCGGCAGGATTACCCAGGCGCCGTCGCGGGGAGCAACTGCTCCCGGGCAGCGCGGGACCCCCCGCCGGGGCGGTCACCCCCCGACCACAGCGGGACGCGCACGACGTGCGCGGTCGCCTGAGCAGTTTTCAGCAGGGCATCCAGCGCGGACGGCACCACACAGCCCAGGCGACCGAAGTCAACCACGAACCCCTGGAGGGTGAATGAACTCGCCGAACCCGGCCCAGCCCCAGCAGAACCAGTTCGGGTGGCTGGTGAACGACTTCGCCGAGCGGGTACCCGGAGTGGCGCACGCCGTGGTCGTGTCGGCGGACGGCCTCCTGCTCACCGCGTCCAGCAGGCTCCCGCTGGACCGGGCCGATCAGCTGGCCGCGGTCGCGTCCGGCCTGGTGAGCCTGACCCAGGGCGCCGCCCGCTGCTTCGAGGCGGGCGCGGTCAACGAGACCGTCGTCGAGATGGAACTCGGCATCATGGTGCTGATGTCCATCAGCGACGGCTCCTGCCTGGCGATCCTCGCCGCCCCGAACTGCGACATCGGTCAGGTCGCCTACGAGATGACGATGCTCGTCGACCGCGTCGGTCAGATCCTCACGCCGGAGCTCCGCGCACAATTGCAGGGCGCCGGTGGGTCGCTGATCGGCGAACCGGTGGGATGATGTCCCGATGAGCACCGGATCCGGATCCTTCGGCGAACCGCCGGGGACGGGTGAGTACCAGCCTCCGTACGCGGGGGCTGCTCATGCTGCCGGTTCACGGGACGACGGCACCTTCGCCGACGTCTTGAACGGCTTCACCCTGGATTCGGGCCGTGGTCGTCGGAAGCGCAAGAAGAACAAGCAGTCCGAAGATGCCTCTGTTCCCCAAGCGGGCGGAGCACACGCCGCCGGGGAATCGGCAGTCCCGCAGCCGACCGATCAAGGAGACCGCGTGACCTCACTTGCCTCTCCACCCGACAGCGGCGCAGGCGCCGTCGGGCCGAGACCAGGTGGTCTTTTCGACCCGGGTCCACCCAGTGGCGAGTTCATCATGCCCGCTGTCTTCGAGCAGGCGTCGTCGCCGCTCGAAGAGACGGCGATCGTCCGTCCCTATGCCCTCACCGGCGGCCGGACCAAGGCGAACTACGCTCTCGAGCTGGAGACCCTGATCTCCACCAAGGACCACGTCGCCGCGGGTAGCCTCCCCTCGGTAGTCATGGAGCAGATCGAATGTATTTCGATCATCGAGGAGTGCCGGACCCCGCGTTCGGTCGCCGAGATCGCGGCGACGTTGCGCGTACCACTGGGTGTGGCACGCGTGCTGATCAGTGACGCGGCGGACGCGGGGCTGGTCAGCGTGCACAAGACGATTTCGGGCAATGACGGCGCCGAGGCACATCTGGTGTTGATGGAAAGGGTTTTGAGTGGACTCCGTCGGCTTTAAGGCACCGCGGGACACCGCGCCCCCGACCATGACATCCGCGAAGATCGTCGTGGCGGGTGGCTTCGGTGCGGGCAAGACGACCTTCGTCGGTTCGGTGTCGGAGATCGTCCCGCTCACCACCGAGGCGATGATGACCGACGCCAGTCGGGGGATCGACAACCTCGACCAGACGCCCAACAAATCGACCACCACGGTCGCGATGGACTTCGGCAGGGTATCCCTGGACGCGGACCTGATCCTCTACCTGTTCGGCACGCCCGGGCAGCAGCGGTTCTGGTTCATGTGGGACGACCTCGTCCGCGGCGCGATCGGCGCCGTGGTGCTGGCCGACACGCGACGGCTGGCCGATTCGTTCGCGCCGATCGACTTCTTCGAGGACCGGGGCCTGCCCTACATCGTCGGGGTCAACACCTTCGACGGCGTCCTCGAACACGACATCAACGACGTGCGTGAAGCGCTGTCGATCGATCCCAACATCCCGATCGTCCGGTGTGACGCACGGGAGCGGGAGTCGACCAAACAGACGCTGATCACGCTGGTCGAGTACGCGATGCGGCAGTGGATCGCGTTGCGCGCGAGCAACTCGAGGTGATCCCGACGGCGGCAGCGTAGGGGCTGCCGCCCGGTTTCACGCCAGTTCGTAGGTCAGCAGGACCGCGCGCCCGTCGAACGTGCGGGTGCCGGTCAGCCGCAGGCCCGCCCGGGCACCGCCCGCGAGCACCTGCTTTCCGCCGCCGAGCGCCACCGGGTGCACGACGATGTGGAACTCGTCGACCAGACCGTGGCGGGCGCACGCGGTGGCCAGTTCGGTCCCGCCCGTGAGCAGCAGATCCTTCCCGGGCCTGGCCTTGAGTTCGGTCATGCGCTCGGCGAGGTCGTCGTTGATGACCTCGGTGTCCCAATCCGCCTTTTCCAGTGTCCGGGAGAAGACGATCTTCTTCGTCTCCCGCCAGATCGGCGCGAAATCCAGGACGTGCGGGTGGGTCGACTTCTTCTCGGCCTCCGGCCAGAACGACGACATCATCTCCCAGACGCGCCGCCCGTAGACGAAGGTGTCCGAGCGGTCGGCCAGTTCCTTGGAGTGGCCGGACAGCTCGGGGCCCATCTCGGGCCAGTCGAACTCGCCGTTCGGGCCTTCGATGTGGCCGTCGACCGAGGTGTGGACGAAGTAGACGAGCTTGCGCATGGGGTGATCCCTTCGGTGTGGCGCCCGCTTTCCGGGCGCCGGACACCGAGGGGTCGGAGCGGGTCCCAGGTTCTCGACACGGCTCGCCCGCATTCAGAGGACTAAATGCGGTGGTCTCGATCTCGCGCTCCCCGCATTTAGTCCTCTGAATGCGCGGGTCTCAGCGCCGCGGGAGGTAGTGAAGGCCTCCTTCACTACCTTGAGGAGGCTGTTGCGTTTTGGGGCGACCTGCTGGTGATGATTTTGGTGTGGGCTGGTGATGCTGGGAGAATCCTGGTGTGGCTATGGGTTTTCGTCCGGTGGATC
>NZ_JBHRWK010000074.1:0-108107 GCF_042647925.1 Amycolatopsis speibonae | reverse complement strand
CACCGGATGCGACGACCGGTGATCCACCACACCCACCCACCAAACACATGATCAACAAACACCATCAAGACCATCCAACAAACACGCCGGTGGATCCAAGCTCACCGTCCCAATGCCACATTCGGCGCACACCTCAACGGCAAATATGGCGTGATCGACCCTCGCTGTCGGCTTCAAAGAAGGGGCTTTCGCAGCGTGGGCTGAACTGACTCGCAGGGAGTCGGCCGCGACCTCAACTGTCCATAAGGGACAAATGGTCTCGAAGTGTCCGCTGTGAGCGTTTTGTGAAGGGGTCGAGGGTGGCAAGTGGGGTTATCGAGGACGGTGCCAGTGACTCTGCGCGACACCGGGCCGTTGGCGCCGACTGTGTGGATTTTGGTGCGTTGGATGACCGGAAATCCACACAGTCCCGTCGTGACCGGACCGGTCACGACAGCCGGACAGGGAGGGTGTGTGGAAATAGAGACGTTGAGCGTCCCTATTTCCACACACCCGTCACCCTGAGTGACACCTCGCGCCGTCGCTCGACACCTTTGCCCTGCCCTTCTTTGCAATGAAGCAAGGCGACGAGGGTCTTCGCGCGACGGTGGAGGAATCGGGACGTTGAGTGTCCCGATTCCTCCACCGTCGATCGGGCATCCGGTCGGGCGGTCCTGAGGCTCCCGCCCCCTACTTTTGCCCCACCCGAATCCGCATAGAAGTACCGGACTGCGAAAGCACCCGGATCGTGGTTCCGGTGGCAGGGAGGACCACACCGGCGTTCGGCTGGTCGGGGAACAGGAAGGTCCCGGTGTCGTCGAACAGGGAGACGGCGTCCTGCCCGCGGATGTAGCTCGGCTTCCCGTTGACGTGGAGCGTGAACGAGTCGGCCTTGCGGAGCGAGAACGGCATGTCGTAGCCGGCGATCCTGGATCGCCAGGGGACGCCCTCGAGGTTGTAGATCGGCGCGGGATGCGCGTCGATCGGCAGGATAAGGCCGGAGCCGAGGTGCTCGCTGGTGTTGTTGTCCATTTCGGACGTGTCCCAATAGGACACCACCAGCCCGCTCTGATACGGGAAGTGCTCGACGAAGGCGGGCTTGTCCGGGAACCCGAAGTTGTAGGGACCGGTGCGCAGGTACTGGCCATAGGACTCGTACGTGCGGTTCGAGGCGAGATAGAAGTTGTCGAACACGCGGGTCTCGGTGTCGGCCGCCGTCCGGAAGCCGTCTAGTGCCCAGCCGTTCGCCCCGTTCTCCGCGCCGTCGGTCAGCACCGGCGCGCCGTCCGCGGTGATGGCGATTTCGTCGGCGAAGAAACCGCTACGGGCCAAGGCGCCGTCGGTGCGGTACTGGAAACGGAGGAGGACGTTCTTGCCCGCCACCGAGTCGAGCGGAACTGTCATGTCGACCCAGTTCCCGCCGCTGCTACTCGAAAGTCCCGGACGGCCGCCGAAATCCCGCTGGAAGGGTGCGCCACCGGCGGTGCCGTTCAGCGCTGTCCAGGTGACGCCGCCATCGGCCGAAACCTGCGTGTAGAGGAAGTCGAAGTCCGGTTGGATGTCATAGCGGGCCTTGAGTGTCAGCGACGCCGAAGTCTTGCCGGTCAGGTCGAGCGGCCTGGTCATCGTGGTGGAGAGGTTGTTGCCCTTGGTACTCCACCACTGGTTCCGGCCGGCGAACGGCTGTCCATAGTGGAACGTCTTCGGCTTGTCCGGCAGTACGACCACGACGCCTTGTGCTTTGGTCGAGTTGTACTCGTGCGGGCCGAGTTCGAGGGTGCGGGTCCGGCCCGCCACCACGACCTCGTAGTCCAGCCAGCCGAGCTGCAGCTTGGACCACGCGTCCAGGTCGTTGATGCGGGTGCCGATGACCTCGCCGGGGCCGGAGACACGCTGCTGCGCCATCGGCGACCACCAGCTGACATTGTTCGCGCCGGCGTTGGTGTCGTACAGATCGGGCAGGCCGAGATCGTGGGCGAACTCGCGGCAGAACACGCTGACGCCGCCGTTCTCCGGCTGGATGGTGTAGTTGCCGATCCAGAGACCGCTGTCGCCGATCTGGGTGCCGCCCCGGAGGTTGCCGTCCGGGCCGGAGGTGGTGTTGTCGAACGCGTAGGCGCTGTGACTGTAGATCGCGTCCTCGCCGCGGATCGGATCGGCGTCGGCCTGGTCTGCGCCGGCGTGCACGATCTGGAAGTGGTCGAGGTAACCGTCCGGCTCGTTGAAGTCGCCGTCCCCGTCGAAATCGTCACGATCCCAGGTGTCGAAGGTCGCGAGCTGCGCGCGGATCTGCGCAGGTGTCCGGCCGGCGGCGAGTTGCCCGGCGTACCAGGCGTCGGCCGCGTCGGCCACCAGGTCGAAGGAGTTGGCGCAGACGACACCGGCGCACGGGAACCCGTTCGAACGGCCATAGCGGGCCTCGTTGAACGGCACTCTGGTCCAGTCGCTGACCGTGCCCTCGACCGAGTATCGGCCGGAGGACTGTTTGCGATAGTAGTTGGTGAGCGAGTTGGCGCCGGGCGCGGTGGAGAAGTACAGATCCTGGTAGTGCCGTCGATCGTAGTCGGCTTGCCAGATGGTGGTGTTGTCGATCCGCCGGTCGGGTTCGGGGATCTGGTCGTGACGCGGACCGTCGAAGCGCACCGGGCCGGGGATGGCCGGGTCCGTGTCGACGTCGGGGTAGGACGGATGACGCCGGTCGCCGAATTCGGCGAGCACCACGAAGATCCGGTCGGTCTTCTCCCTCGCCAGCTCGACGTACTCGTCGACGAGGCCGTTCTTCGCTTTCGGAGCGGGCTTTCGGCCGGTTTTGACCACGGTGCTCGCGCCGCGCCGCTCGGCGACTTCGTTGCCCTTCAGTACATCCGCGAGCGCGGTCTGCCGCAGTCGCCTGCGCTGCACGTCGCCGGTGCCGGGCAGGTCGTCCCCGCCTCGGGCGCCTTCGGCCACCGTGACCGTTGGAGACGCGGACGCGACTGGAAGGCCGGCCGTCGAGCCGGCGACGAGGGAAGCAAGACACAGTCCCGCGCAAAGTCTTCTCAACAAAGGAAATCCCTCCCGGACAACCCGGTGGACGTGAATGGTGATTCTGGGTCCACACTGCCTACCACTCACGCCCGGCTCGGCCAACAATCCTCGCGACCGTCTACTGTCGGTGAGAGAACACCTTGCGCCACAAGCCGTTCCCCTGAACGATCGGCTCCGCCGTTCAACTGGTTCCGGAGCGGCAGTTGAACGCTTGAGGGCGCCGTTCGATTCCGAGGAGACTGACATGACCGAGAGCGGTAGCCGTTGGCGGATCATCGTCGACCAGGACTCGTGCATAGGTTCCGGGGTGTGCGTGGGAGACCTTCCGCACCGGTTCCGGATCATCGACGACAGGTCGCAGCCGGTCGACGGGGAGATCGGTGCCGACGAGGAGGTGCTCGCCGCGGCCGACTCCTGCCCACGGGAAGCGATTCGCGTCGTGGACGTGGCGACCGGCGAGGTACTGGCGCCCCTCGACTGACCCTGACTCGAACAAGACACCGTGCCCGGCCCGCCGGGTACGTGGAGGACGTTGATGCAAAGCCGTCGAACGACGAATGTCGAGAGACTCTCGGCCGACTTCGTCCAGGATTCCTACACGTTGTACGCGCGGTTACGGGAAGCGGGCCCGCCCCGGGAAGTGATGATGCCGCACGGGATCAAGGTGTGGATGGTGACCCGCTACCACGAGGCCCGTGCCCTGCTGGCGGATTCACGGATCAGCAAGGACGGGCGGCGGGTCAACGAGCTGTTCGCCCGGCACGCGGAGTCGCCGGACAAGGCTCCCGCGGCCGTTGACGACGAGCTGGCCGCGCACATGCTCAACAGCGATCCGCCGAACCACGTCCGCCTGCGCAGACTGGTCGGCAAGGCCTTCACCGAGCGGCGGGTGAAGCTGCTGCGGCCGCGGATCGAGGAGATCACCGACGAACTGCTCGACCGGATGGCGGGCAAACGGGAGGTGGAGCTGATCGAAGAGCTGGCCGCCCCGCTGACCATCACGGTCCTCGCCGAGCTGCTCGGCGTGCCGCGTGAGAACCGCGAGGTCTTCCGGGCTTGGACGAACACGCTCGTCGGGGCCAACCACACCGCGGAAGAGGTCGCCACGGCCTCGGCCGCGGTGGCGAAGTTCACCGAGGACCTGATCGACGCGAAGCTCGCCGATCCGGGTGAAGACATGTTCAGCGCCCTTGTCCTGGCGACCGAGGAGGGGGACAGGCTCAGCAAGGACGAGCTGGTGGCGATGGTCTTCCTGCTCGTGGTGGCCGGGCACGACACCACGTTGAGCATGGTCGGCAACGGGGTCTACGCCCTGCTCCGCCATCCGGAGCAGCTCGCCCGGCTGCTGGCGGACCCGTCGTTGCTGCCCGCCGCCGTCGAGGAGTTGCTGCGGTACGAGGGTTCGGTCAGCCTGGCGACTTTCCGCTTCACCACCGGCGACATCACGCTGGACGGCGTCACCATCCCCAGTGGGGAGATCGTGGTGGTGGCACTGGGTTCGGCGAATCGCGACACGGAGAAGTTCGAGCACGCCGATCAGCTCGACCTCACCCGCGGGCTCGGCAGCCATCTGGCCTTCGGGCACGGCATCCACTACTGCGCCGGCGCGCCGCTGGGCCGCCTTCAGGTGGAGATCGGCATCGGCAGGCTGCTGGAGCGGTACCCGGACCTGGCTCTGGCGGGGGATCCGGAGCAGCTCCGGTGGAAGACCAGCACCATCATGCACGGCCTCGTCTCGTTGCCGGTTTCCCTGCACGGCTAGGCCATTCGCCTGCCCCGCCACGAAAGGCTCAGCGTGGCGGGGCACGGGCGTCTTCACGAGGCGCGGCCGGCGCCCGATCGCGTGATACCGTCGCGGCATGGGCGATTTCGATTTCCTCGTAGGATCCTGGAATGTCCACAACCACCGCCTGACGAAGCGGCTCATCGGTAGCGAAGACTGGGTCGAATTCACCGCGCCCGCGAAGAGTTGGAGCCTTTTCGAAGGAAAGGCCAACGTCGACGAAATCGTTTTCCCGGACGGTGTCCGAGGGCTCACCCTGCGCTTGTTCGACCCCGCCACCGGGAAATGGTCCCTGAACTGGTCGAGCAGTGACACCGGGACGCTCTTTCCTCCTGTCATCGGCGAATTCACCGACGGGCGTGGTGTTTTCCACGGCGACGACACCGAGGGCGGCACCCCCGTGCGGGTCCGCTTCGTCTGGTCGGACATCACGGAGAACTCGGCGCGCTGGGAGCAGTCCTTCTCGACCGACGGCGGCGCGAGCTGGGAACTCAACTGGATCATGAGTTTCACCCGTGCCTGACGATCATATTTCCGCGAGCGGCCGATCGCGATGCGCAAGCGTCGCCGCGTGACCGAACCCGCCGCGGTCTGCTTCTCTGGCCCGCATGCAGCAGCGCATCGAAGCATCCCAACTGGTTCCCGGACGCGGCGCTCCGATCCCGGACGGTGTCGTGATCGTCGAGGGCGAACGGATCCGCTACGCCGGTCCGCGTGACGAGGCGCCGGCCACCCCCGGCGCCGACGTGACCCGCGGGCATACCGTGATGCCCGGAATGTGGGACTGTCACGGCCATTTCATGGGTCTGCGGAGCGCGGACCTGCACGATCTGATGCACGAGCCGATCGCGCTGCGGGCGGCCCGCTGCGTGTCGGACCTGCGTGCCTGCCTCGATTCGGGCTTCACCTCCATCCGCGAGGTCGGCGGTCTCGGGATCCACTTGGCCCGCGCGGTCGCCGAGGGCACCATCGAGGGGCCGACGATCTACAGCGCGGGCACAGCCTTGTCGACCACCGGTGGCCACGGCGACATCCACGGCTTCCCCGTCTCGTGGATCAACGACTTCGGCCATCTCGGCGGCGAGCTGCGGCTGGCCGACGGACCGGCCGAATGCGCGCGGGCCGCCCGCGAGCAGTTGCGCAACAACGCCAAGCTGATCAAGGTTTTCGCCTCCGGCGGCGTTCTGTCCGAAGTGGACCATCCGGTGCACCAGCAGTTCACCGACGCCGAACTGGCCGCGATCGTCGAGGTCGCGGGCCAGGCCGAGCGAGTGGTCGCCGCGCACTGCCACGGCAAACCGGGCATCATGGCCGCGCTGAAGGCGGGTGTGCGGACCATCGAGCACGGCACCTACCTGGACGAGGAGTCCGCCGCGGCGATGCGCGAGACCGGGGCGATCCTGGTGCCCGCCCGCGCGATCATCCACCTTCTGCTCACCAGCGACCTGGTTCCGCCCTACGCCAAGCGAAAGCTGGAGGGGGTGGCGGGACGCCACCTCGACGCGATCTCGCTGGCCCGCGAGGCGGGTGTCACCATCGCGCTGGGCACCGACCTGGCCATGACCGGACCCGGCCGCCCCACCCAGTGGGGAAAGGGCGGCATCGAACTCTCACTGATGGTCAAGGGCGGCGCCATGCCGCTGGAGGCGATCGAGATGGCCACGGCCACCGCGCCGGACACCCTTGGACCGCAGGCGCCGCGTTCCGGCCGCTTGCTGGCCGGCTACGACGCGGACGTGCTCCTGCTGGACGCGGATCCGGTGCTGGACATCGACGTTCTCGCCGATCCGGCGCACGTGACCGACGTCTGGAAGTCCGGCCGACGAGTGAAACAGTCTATTTAGGACAGTCCTGACCTGGGGGAACAGTGGCCGTAGAACCCGAGTACATCAAGAGAACAACCGCGGCGGCGATGGTCTCGATGACGAAGCCCCGGCCCATGGAGAAATGCCGATGAGTGACACGATTGTCGATTTCGACGCCATCATCACGCGCTATGCGACCTTCACCTTCGACGACTCGACGCCCTTGCTCGACGCGGGTCTGGAGTCCCTGGCGCTGTTGCGTCTCGCTGTCGACGTGGCGGGCGACGACGACGCCGAGATCGACGCCACCCGGCTGGTCGACCTCCACACGGTCGCCGATCTGAAGCACTGGCTGGCCGATCTGGCCGCCACCGGCCAGGACGGAGCCGTGTGATGACGACTCGCAGACTCTTCGACTGGTTCGGCGATTCGGTGGCGGGCTACGGTTCCTCGACGGCGATCGAGGTCGCCGGGCTCACCTTGAGCTACGACGAGCTGCGGGCCGCCGTCGAACGGATGGCGGTACGGCTGGTGTCGGCCGCGGGCAGGCGCCCGGACCGGGTCGGCCTGCTGACGTCGCGCAGCCTCACGAGCTACGTGGGATACCTGGCGATCCAGCGGGTCGGCGCCGCGGTGGTGCCGCTCAACCAGGGCGCGCCGGTCGCCAGGAACCTGGTGATCACCAAGGACGCCGGCCTGGACGTGACGATCGTCGACGACACCTCCGCCAAGCAGCTGCCGGAATACCCGCGGCAGTCGGGCATCCCGATCGTCGACCTGACCGGTGACCGGTGGCGGGCGCTGCTGGAGGGCGGCGAGCCGCTGCCCGAGATCGGCTCCGGCGACGGGGATGTCGCGTACATCATCTACACCTCCGGCTCCACGGGGAGCCCGAAGGGCGTGCCGGTGACGCACGGCTGTGTCTCCTCGTTGCTGGAGGACAACATCCGCCGGTTCGGTTTCGCCGACGACTGCCGGGTTTCGCAGACCTTCGAGCTCTTCTTCGACGGCTCGATCGTCGAGCTCTTCGCCACCTGGGGGACCGGCGCGACCCTGTGCGTCCCGCAGCACAGCGAGGTGTTCGCGCCGGTTCGCTTCGTCAACGAGAAGCGGCTCACACACTGGCTTTCGGTGCCGTCGATCATCTCCTTCGCCCGCAGGCTGCGCGCCCTCGCCCCGGGCAGCATGCCCGATCTGCGCCGGGGCATGTTCGGCGGCGAGCCGCTGAACCTCGAACAGGTCGAGGTGTGGCGGGCCGCCGCACCCAACGCGACCATCCACAACTGTTACGGGCCAACGGAACTGACCGTCATCTGCACCGGCTACGAGGTGCCCGCCGTGCGCTCCGACTGGCCGGTCACCTCCAACCGGTCCATGCCGATCGGCGAGATCTTCCCGCATCTGGAGTACGCCCTGCTCGACGACGACCTCCGGCGGTGCGAGGACGGCGAGCTGTGCGTGCGTGGCCCGCAGCGTTTCCCCGGTTACCTGGACCCCGTCGACAACGCCGGGCGGTTCCTGGCCTTCGACGGCGAACAGGGCACGGTCTACGACGGCACCGAGCCGCTGACCGCCGGGCACTGGTACCGCACCGGTGACCGGGTCCGCCGGGAGATCGGCGAGCTGGTCCACCTCGGCCGGGTCGACGACCAGATCAAGGTCCGGGGCAACCGGGTCGAACTGGGGGAGATCGAGTCGGCACTGCGACGGCATCCGTCGATCGCCGAAGTGGTCGTGGTCGCGCTCACCGCCGCCGACGGCGAGGTGGATCTGCACGCCGTCTATTCGGGCGATCCCGTGGACGAGGGCGAGTTCGCCCGGCTGCTCGAAGACCTCCCGGTCTACATGTGCCCGAGGGGTTACCACCAGCGCGACAGCATCCCGTTGGCCGCCAACGGAAAGGTCGATCGCAAGGCGTTGACCGAAGAGATTTCGCCGATCGTCCGCCGATAACCGGAAAGGAATTCCCGTTGAACGCTCCCGTCGCGACGGACACCGGCATGATCCCGGCGAGCGCCCTCATGGAAATGCTGTGGTGGATCCACCAGAGGGCCAGGAACAAGTCCGTCTACAACCAGACCTGGCCGCTGAAGGCCGACCGTCCGCTGGACTTCGACGCCCTGCGCGTCGCCTGGCAGACCGTCGTCGACCGGTACGAGGCGATGCGCGCGAGCCTGCACCACCGTGACGGCGCGATCATGGTGTCCGTCGTGGACCACGTCGAGGTCGAGCCGCAGTGGATCGAGACCGACGATCCCGGTTCCACGCCGGTGGAGCCCCTGCTCCGGTCGATCGCGGGGGAGATCCAGGAGCGTCCGCTCGCGCTGGACGTCGCCCCGGCGGCCCGGCTGGTGGCGGTGACCGTCGGCGATCAGCACGAGCTGCTGGTCACCGTCCACCACGCCCTCGTCGACGGGTGGGGGATGCAACTGCTGATGGACGACTTCGCCACGGCCTACGAGGCGGCGGTGGCGGGCGAGGCCCCGGTGTTCGACACGGAGCCGGTGTCGTTCCGGGAGCACATCCTGTCCTCGAACGCCGCCCGCACCGACGGCCGCTGGGACGCGAGCCTGAAGTACTGGCGCGAGAAGCTGGACGGCGCGGTGACCACGACCCTGGTCGCCGACAGGCACACCTACACCGGCACCGGCAACAAGGGCGGGATGGTGCGGTTCGTCTTCAGCCGGGAGGCCGTCGACGGCATCGGCTCACTCGCCAAGCGGTACTTCACCACCCCGTTCAGCGTGCTGTTCGCCGCGCTGCAGACGGTCCTCGCCCGCGGAGGCGCCGGACCGGAGGTGTGCACGGGCCTGGTCAGCGCCAACCGCATGACACCGCAGGACCAGGCACTGGTCGGCTATCTGGCCAACGTCCTGGTCACCAGGACCGTCGTCGAGGACGGGGACTCGTTCGGCACGGTGGTCGAGCGGGTCCGTGACGGCATGTGGGCCAGCCTCGCCCACCAGACTGTGCCGTTCTCGCTGGTGTACGGCGCACTCACCGAATCGGCGCAGGCCCGGTTGCGGGACGCGATCCCGATCCTGGTGACCTGGTACGGATCGATCGGTGTCGGGCTGCGGCTCGGCGACGCCGCGCTGAAGCTGCAGCGCGCGCCGAACCGGGCTGCCCGCACCGACCTCGGCTTCGGGGTCTTCGACTTCGACGGCGAGTACATCGTCGAGTCCGAGTACAACGTCGGCCGGTTCGACCATTCGACGGCGCAGCGCCTGTTCCAGGACATCGACCGGATCCTCGCGGAGGGCGGCATCGACCCGGAACTGCCGGTGGGCACCATCGAGGTCCGGTCGAGGACAGCGCCCGCCTATCTGGAGCACACCGTCACCACGGCGGAGCTGGACACCACGGAGATGCCGGAGTCCGCGGCGCTCGACCAGGTCCGCCGGGTATGGACGGAGGTGCTCGGCACTCCGCCGACGGGGGCGGACGAGGACTTCTTCGCCACCGGCGGCCGGTCGCTCAAGGTCGTCCAGCTCGCGTCGGCCATCGAGGCGGAAAGCGGGGTGACGCTGGACATCACGAGGTGGCTCACCGAGCCGACCCCGCGGCGGGCGGCCGAGCAGCTCGCCGGCGACGTCGAGGCCGACGACGGCAGCACGCTGGTCACCCTCCGGGACGGCGACGGCCCGCACCTGCACCTGCTGCCCGGCGCGGGCGGCACCGTGCGGGACTACGACGAGCTGGTGGCCGGACTGCCGCCCGGCTGGCGCGTCACGGCGTCACAGGAACGCGCCCCGCTGGACTCGATACCGGCGATGGCGGCCCGGTTCCGCGCCGATCTCGATGCCGAGGGCCTGCGTCCCGACCTCCTCGGCGGCTGGTCGATGGGCGGGCAGATCGCGTTCGAGATGGCGGCCACCGGCCAGGGCGCCCCGCCGCCGGTGATGCTGCTCGACTCGACGCCCCCGGTCCGGCACGACATACCCCGCGAGGTGCGGGACGCCGTGGTGTACCAGGTCTTCGCCGAGAACATGGCCGCGACGTTCGGCGTGACCCTCGACGGCACGCCCGCCCGGACCACGCCCGGCGATCCCGAGTTGAGCATGCGGGTGCTGGCGGCACGGCTGGCCACGGCGAGCGGACAGCCGGTTTCGGTGGCGATGCTCCTCGAGCGGTGGGCGACGTTCAACCGGCACACCGACGCTGTCGGCTCGTACGTCAACGAACGGCCGCTCGCGGCTTCCGCGCTGCTCGTGCGGGCGGAGCTGACCGAGCAGCAGGTCGACCAGTGGACGGCGCAGTTCACCGAACCGCCGCGCCTGGTCCGGGTCGAGGCCGATCACTACGGCGTCCTCCGGGCCCCGGTGGTCACGGAAATCGCCCGCGCCGTCGACAGGCTCCGCGTCACCGCGACGCGCTCGACGTGACCTTGGAGGTGCTGTGTCCGAACGACCCTCGCCCGTGCCCGCCGTCGCGACCGCCGGGACCCCGCCGTCGCCGCGGCGCAACGAATGGCTGCTGATCTCGTTCACCGGAACGACCAACACCGCGGACGCGGTGATGCGGGTGGCGCTTCCGTTGCTGGCCACCACGGTCACCGGCTCACCGGCGTTGATCGCGGCGGTGGCGATCATGCTGACGCTTCCGTGGCTGATCACCGCACTGCACATCGGCGTGCTGGTGGACCGCAAGAACCGGCGGTCGCTGATGGTGGGGGCCGAGTTCGCGCGCATGGCCGCGATGGCGGTGATGCTGCTCGCGGTCGCGGCGGACGTCGTGAACCTGCCGCTGATCTTCGGGGTGGCCTTGGTACTCGGCGTCGCGGAGGTGGTCGCGCAGCTGTCCGCGATGTCGATCATCCCGACGGTGACGCCGAAGAGCCGCTGGCAGTCGCTGAACGCGCGGCTGACCGCGACCGAGTACGTCACATTTAGTTTCCTCGGCGCGCCGGTCGGCGGGTTCCTCGTCGCCGCCGGATTCGCCGTGGCGCTGGGCACGAGTGGCGCGGTGTACCTGTTCGGCGCGTTGCTGCTGACCCTGCTGGCCGGCGACTTCAGAGTGAAGCCGGGCAAGGAGCGACGGCCGGCGAGGGTGGAGATCCGCGAAGGCCTGACTTTCCTGTGGCGGCACCGGTTGCTGCGGACGATGTCCGCGCTGATCACGGTCATGGCCGGGTGCTGGGCGGCCTGGTACGCGCTCATCCCGGCGTACGCGGTCGGCGGGCCGCTCGGCCTCACCCCCGCGCAGTACGGTTTCCTGCTGACCAGTCTGGGTGCCGGCGGTGTGCTCGGCACGGCGCTGGTCGGCCCGGTCAACCGGCTGATCGGCAGGCGGTGGGCGATGTTCGTCGACATCGTCGGCACGGTGCTGATGGTCGGGGTGCCCGCGGTGGTACCCGGTACGCCGTCCAGTGTCTGGCCGGTCGGCGTCGCCGCGTTCTTCGCGGGCGTCGGCGGCACGATGTGGACGGTGAACTCCCGGGTGATCAGCCAGTCGCTGGTGCCCAACGAGCTGCTGGGCCGGTTCAGCGCGGCGAGCAGGCTGCTCTCCTGGGGCATGCTCCCGGTGGCCGCGGCGCTCGCCGGCGGTCTCGCCCAGCTGTTCGGCTTCCAGGTCGCGTTCGGCTGCTTCGCGATCGTCTGCCTGCTGATGATCTACCCGTTCCTGCGGGTGATCACCGCGGCGGCGGTCGCGGAGGCCGACGCCCCGGCCGGGGAAAGCAGCGGGAAGTGATCGATCCACAAGGGACGATGTACGGCTGGTTCCTCGACACCGTGCGGAGAAGCCCCGGCGCGACGGCGATCGACGTGCGTGACGACGTGCTGAGCTACGGTGAGCTCCGCCTGCTCACCGACCGGCTGGCCGCCGGGTTGGTGCGGGCCGCGGGCAGGCGTCCGCACGCGGTCGGCCTGCTGGCCTCGCGCAGCCTCGCCACCTACGCCGGTTACCTCGCGGCACTGCGGCTCGGTGCGGTCGTCGTCCCGCTCAACCCGAAGTTCCCGGCGGGCCGCAACCGGGCCATGTGCGTGGCGGCCGGTGTCGACGTGGTGGTGGCCGACGACGCCGGCGCGGCCGCCGCGGCGGAGGTCGTGGACGGCACCGGCGCCGTCGCGCTGCCGCTGCTCGGTGTCTGGCGAGAACGCCTGCCCGAGCCGTGGAACCCGCCCTACGACGGCGATCCCGACTCCGTTGCCTACCTGCTGTTCACCTCCGGCTCGACCGGGACGCCCAAGGGGGTGCCGATCCGGCACCGCAATGTGGCCGGATATCTGGCGCACTGTGTCGAGCGCTACGCCGTCACGCCCGGATGCCGGCTCTCCCAGACCTTCGACCTGACCTTCGACCCGTCGGTGTTCGACCTGTTCGTCTCGTGGAGCACCGGCGCGACCCTGGTGGTGCCCTCCGACGCGGAGGTGCTCACCCCGGCGGCGTTCGTCACCGGCAAGCGGATCACCCACTGGTATTCGGTCCCGTCCGTGGTGTCGCTGGCCGGACGGCTACGCGGGCTGCGCCCCGGCGTGATGCCGGAGCTGCGCTGGAGCGTCTTCGCCGGCGAACAGCTGACCGCGGACCAGGCTCGGGCCTGGGCCGCCGCCGCACCGAACAGTGTGGTGGAGAACGCCTACGGCCCCACCGAGCTCACCGTCACGGTCACCGCGTACCGGCTGCCCGCGGATCCCGGGTCGTGGCCGGACACCTCCAACGGCACCGTGCCGATCGGACGGCCACACGACGCGCTCGACGCGGTGCTGGTCACCGAGGACGGCCGCGCGGGCGAGGACGGCGAGCTGTGCGTGCGCGGCGGCCAGCGCTTCGACGGTTATCTCGACCCGGCCGACGACCGCGGCCGGTTCTTGCGTGGAGAAACGTCTTTCGTCGTGGCCGAGGGCCCGCCGCGGGGGGACGACTGGTACCGCACCGGCGACCGGGTCCGCCGGGAGAACGGCGAGTTCGTCCACATCGGACGGTTGGACGACCAGGTCAAGATCCGTGGCTATCGCATCGAACTCAGCGAGATCGAGGCGGTGCTGCGCGCGCATCCGGGAGTGCGGGACGCCGTGGTGATCGCGGCGCCGGCGCCGGGCGGGCGGACCGTGCTGCACGCCCTCTACACCGGCGAGCCTGTCGGAACTGCCGAACTGACCGCCGTTGTCGCCCGCCGGCTCCCGGAGTACATGGTGCCGAACACCTTGCACCACGTCGACGCCTTCCCGGTCAACGCGAGCGGCAAGATCGACCGCCGCCGCCTCGCCGCGGAAATAGGCGAGGAGACGCGTTGATGACGCATTTAGTCCTCTGGATGCGGTCCTTGCACGCGCAACTACCGCATCCAGAGGACTAAACGCGCGAGGCGAAGATCGCGCAGAGCGAGTCGATGTCCTGCAGCGCCTGCGGAGCCAGGTCGCCGTCCTGGAGGACCACCGCCAGCCGGGCCTCGGCCCGCTCGATGATCTCCACCAGCCCGAAGGAGTTGTAACCGGGGAGTTCGCGCAGGGTGGTGGCGGCGCGAACGGTGGGCTCGTCGACCCGCAGCACCTCCTGGATCGCGGAGAGTACGGCGTGGCGGGCCGCGAGCCGCGCGGCGATGGCGACGTCCTCGTGGAGCAGACGGCCCAGGTCGTCCAGTACGGCCGCGGTGGGGGCGCCGGTATGGGAACGTCGCCAGGCCACGAAGCTCTTCGAGGCCAGCGTGAGCCAGGCTCGGGCCTGCTCGTCGATCTCGGGGCTCGGCCGGTCGTGCCGGGCGAGCCAGGCGCCGTGCAGCAGACGGGACCGGCCGAGCAGCCAGATGTCGAGCACCAGACCCTCACCGTGGTCCGCCGAAAGGTAGGCGTCGATGGCCGGGACGGCGTCGGCCATGGCTCGCGCGTTCGCGGCGAGGATGTCCGGCGGAGGAGCGACAGGCTCGGTGGCGAACCGCAGCGCGGTGGCCGTGGGCGGCAGGGCGTCCAATTCGGCGGGGGAGATCCGCCAGACGCCCGGACGGCACGGGCCCCACGGGGTCTCGTCGTGATAGGCGTCGACCACGGTGTCCGATGTGGACAGAAGGAACGTGTGCTCGGTGTGACGGCGGCCGGCGTACGGCGTCCAGGTCAGGTCGTGCGCGTCGGCGATCACGTACAGTGGACCGGCTTCGGCGGCCAGCGCCCGCAACCGGGCGCCGTCGACGCCGTCCCAGCGCCGCGTCACCCGCAGCCCCAGCAACTCCTGCGCGGCGGCCAGCCGGTACGGCAGCGACGCGGCCACCCGCGGCCCCGGTTCGAGATCGAACCGCAGCGGCGCGCCGAGCGACAGATGTGCGCCCGCCCCGCCGTGCCTGTCGGCCAGCACGGCGAGGTTGGCCTGGACGCAGTCCAGCGCGTCCGCGCGCACTGTCTCCAGCAGCGGCGACCAGAGCCGGTCGTAGGTCTCGGCAGGCGAAGTCACCGCGAGCCCTGCTCCCGGCCGAGGAACGCGCCGATCTCGCCGGTGAGCCGGTCCAGATGCGCCGGGTCGAACACCTCATAGTGCCCGGCGTCCAGCGTGGCCGTCTTCAGGTCCGGCGCCAGTTCGCTCCACCGCCGCAGCGCGACGTCGCGGCCGGAGATGCCGTCGTCGGCGTCCGCGCACATCAGCAGCAGCGCCCGGCCGGGATACTCGCGATCGGCGGCGTATCCGGCGAGCGCGCGCACCTGCGCGCGGAAGGTCCGCTCCACCCGGGCGACGGTGTGCTCGTCCGGCCGGGGCCCGAGGCCCGCCACGATGAGCTTCCTGATCCGCTCGTCCGCGTCGGCCGTGGCGTGCCGGGGCAACGGCGAACTGTCCACGATCACCAGATCCGGACGTCTGCCCCGGTCGGCCAGCCGCACGCAGACCTCCCAGCCGATCGTGCCGCCCAGCGACCAGCCGAACACCAGGTCGGGGGTGCGGTCGCCGAGCGCGGACAGCGCGGAGTCGGCCATCGCCGCGATGCTGTCCTCCACCGTGTCCCCGGGCACCAGCCCGGCCGCGCGCACGGCGTAGACGCTGTAGGACCGGCCGAGGTAGGAGGCCAGCCGCAAGTACGGGTTCAGCCCGCCGCCCGCGCCGGGCAGCATCACGCACACCGGCCGGTCCTTGCGGCGTAACAGGGTGATCAGCCGGCTCGGCGGCTCCTCGCGTACCGGCTCGCTCATTGCCGGACCAGCGCTGCCAGCGTCGCCACGGTCGGCGAGCGGAAGAATTCGACCAGCTGCACGGCCACCCCGTACCGCTCCTGGACCTGGCCCACGACGGTGAAGATGTTCAGCGAATGCGCGCCGTACTCCAGCACCGGGCGGTCCCGCTCGACCTGGGGTACGCCGAGCACCTCGGCCCAGATCCCGGCCAGCTCCCGTTCCAGGTCGTCGGCGTACTCGGCGGCAGGGGCGGGGGTGGCGGCACGCTGGGCGCTCAGCCGTTCGGCCAGTGTCACCAGCGCCGCGCGGTCGGTCTTGCCGCTGCGGGACGTCGGCACCGACTCGATGTCGATGATCTCCGCGGGCGCCATGTACGACGGCAGCCGCTCGGTGAGGGCGGCCCGGACCCGCTCGTGGTCGGGTGCGCCGCCGGGCTCCGGCAGCAGGAAGAGCAGCGGCCGCCGGTCGATCCCGTCACCCCGCACCGCGGCCACCGCCTGCCGGACGTCCGGCAGTCCGGTCGCCACGGCCTCCAGTTCGCCGAGCTCCACCCGGTAGCCACGGATCTTCACCTGGGTGTCGTTCCTGCCGAGGAAGAGCAGGGCGCCGTGCTCGTCCCGCACCACGTGATCGCCGGTGTGGTAGAGCTTTTCGCCCGGGGTGAACCGGTCGGGCAGGAACCGTTCCCCGGTGCGGTCCGGGTCGTTGACGTAGCCCGCCGCGGGGGCGCGGCCCCCGAGCAGCAGCTCACCGGGAACGCCCGCCGGCGCGAGATGACCGGTGTCGTCGACCACGTACGCGGTCACGTTCGGCAGCGGCAAACCGATCGGGACATGCCGCGACCACGGTGGGTCGCCCGCCGTCAGCCGCCAGGTGGTCGCCGCGTTGGTCTCGGTCGGCCCGTAGTGGTTGACCAGTGTGCACTGTGGATGGTCGGCGAAGAACGCGCGGATCTCTTCGTCCACCAGCAACTGCTCACCCGAAACGCACAGGTGCCGCAACGACGGCAGATGGGTTCGCCGGGCCCGCGCCGAGAGGACGAACGGGCGCAGCGCCGCCACCGGCAGGTACAGATGCGTCACCGCGGTGTCGGCGACCCGGCGTACCAGCTCGGGGAAGTCGCGCCGGTCGGCCGGTTCCCGGGACACCACGGTCGCACCCGCCAGCAGCGTGGGCAGGATCTCCTGGAACGACACGTCGAAACCGGCGGGCGCGTACTGCAGGAAACGGCTGTCCCCGGTCATGTCCAGTGCGGAGATCTGCCAGGCGGCGAGGTTGAGCAACGGCCGGTGGCCCATGAGCACGCCCTTGGGCAGGCCGGTCGAGCCGGAAGTGAACATCACGTACACCGGGCACTCCGCCGTCGCCGCCGCCGGAGTGTCCACATCGGACTCGAAGGCGGCGGCCGGTGCCACCTCGACACCGTGCAGCGTGACATCGGAGCCGATCACCACCCGGCAGCGGGACTGCCGCACCATGTACGACAGCCGGTCCGCGGGCAGGCTCGACTCCAGCGGCAGGTAGGTCGCGCCGCGCCGCAGGATCGCCAGTATCGACACGACGGTCTCGGTGAGGGAGTCCAACCGCAGCCCGACGACGTCGCCAGGGCCGACCCCTCGGGCGGCGAGCCCGGAAGCGATGCGCTCGGCGGTACGGGAAAGTCCGGCGTAGGTGAGCGTCCGGCCGGGCTCGGTGACGGCGACCGCGTCCGGCGTCCGGCGCGCTGTCTCGGCGAACCACTCGTAGAGAGTCGGCGCCGGAACCTGCGCCGGATAGCCGTCGTGACGACGGCTCGCCACGGCCGAGGCGTCGTCGAACAACTCGGCGAGGGTCAGCGAGCCGTCGGCCACCGCCCGGCGCAGGGCCGTCCGCATCGAGTTCACCAGCCCGTCGGCGACCGCGGGCGGGATCAGCGCGCTGTCGTACTCCAGTTCGAGCAGCCACCGGCCGTCGACCGGGGTGGCTCCCAGCCAGAGGTCGAACTTCGCGGTGCCGTTGCCCGGCTCGTACGCGCCGACCACGGCGCCGGTCCCGGTCGCCGGGTCGAACGTGTCCTGCATGGCCAGCATGCAGGAGAACAGCGGGTTGCGGTCGCTCGGCCGGTCCGGCTGCACCTGCGCCACCAGCCGGTTGAACGGGACGTCCACCGCGGACCGGCAGTGGTCCACCGCGGTGCGGACGGTCTTGTCGAGGTGCTCGTCGACGGTGCGCGTCCAGTCCACGTCGACCGTGACCGGCAACGTGTTCACGAAGAACCCGCACAGGTCGTACGAGCCGATGGTGCGCCGCGCGGTGAACGGGCTGCCGATCAGCACTCGGGAAACCCCGCCGTGCCGGGCGAGCACCGTGCCGTACACCGCGGACAGCACCACGAACGGGCTGACGCCGAGCCGTTTGCAGGTGGCCTGGAACCGCTCGGTCTCGATCTCGTCGAGCGTCCAGGAGAGCCGCTGCCCGGCGAACTCCGTCTGGTGTGGACGGTCGGGCCGCGGGTACAGCACGAGCGGCGGGACTTCGCGCAGGCGCTCGGCCCAGGCGGTGACCTGCTCGGCCGTGCGCGGTGAGCCCGAGGCCCGGTTCTGGGCGTTGAGTTCCTTGCCCAGTGCGGCTTCCCGGCTCGCCCGCAGCGTCTCCACGTCCACCGGTCCGGCGAGGGCCCGGTCCAGGTCGCGCACGATAGGCCCCATGGACACGCCGTCGCCGACCAGATGGTGCCCGCAGATCATGATCGCCGCGGCACTGTCGTCGGTGGCGCGCACGAAGCCGAACCGGTACACCGGTCCCGTCGTCAGGTCGAACGGCGCACGGCCGATCTCCCGGCCCAGCTCGGCGACCGTGGCGGCGTACTCGGCGGGCGGCACGGAGAGCGACTCGATCGGGAGTTCTTCCGCGGTGGGCGGAGGCCGCAACACGGCGTGCATTTCCGGTTGCAGCCGGAAGACCTGGCGCAGCGCGGGCTGGACGGTGAGGAGGGTGATCAGCGCCCGGGTCACCGTGTCGGCCAGCGGGGCCGCGCATTTGGCCGGATCGAGGTCGAACTGGATGACCTGATTGTAGATCTGCTTCGTCGGCACCAGGCTGTCCACCACCAGCAGGCCCTTTTGGGACTCGGTGAGGGGAAGCGTCGCCGTGTCGGCCGGCTGGAGTTCGGCTGTCATGCCGAGAGCGTCGCCGGGCCCGATGTACCGCCGATGTTCCCGGGATGCAAGCGCGCTGTGGCGCGGGCGCAACACCGGCGGCGTATCGCGCGCACATCGGCGGTACATCGCGGGCGGTGAGCATCTGCGGCATGTCGACCAACAGCTCGCCCGTCACCGCGACGCCCGCCGACGACCTGGCGTCACAGGGTGGCCGGGTGGTGCTCAAGATAGGCACGTCCTCGCTGATCACCGGCGGCAGGCTGGACGCGGTCAAGCTCGACAGGCTGTGCGAGACCGTCCACAGAGGACTGATCGCGGGCCTGCGCCCGGTCCTGCTCGCTTCCGGGGCCATCGCGATCGGCCGTGACCTGCATCCCGCGCTGGCCGTGGACGATCCGGTGGCGCTGCAGGTGGCCGCCGCGCTCGGCCAGTCGCGGTTGTACTCGGCCATCCAGGCCGCGTTCGCCGAGCGCGGCGTGCAGACCGGCCAGCTCCTGCTCACCCCGCCCGACCTGGTCGAGGAGAGCCGGGGCGGTGGCGTCCGGCACACCCTGCACACCATGCTGGCACTGGGCATGGTCCCGGTGGTCAACGAGAACGACGCGCTCGGCGTGCGCAACAACGACGTCCTCGCCGCGTTGCTCGGCGGCTGTCTCCAGGCCGAACTGCTGCTGTTGCTGACCAACGTGCCCGGTCTCTACGACAGCAACCCGAAACTGGCCCCCGGCGCCCGGCACATCGAAGAGGTGCCGGTGCTGACGGCCGAGACCGAGCGCCAGGCGAGTGGCTCGATCGGCGACGGCGGCACCGGCGGCATGCTGACGAAGCTCGGCGCGTGCTGGATCGCCACGTTCAGCGGGGTACGCACGGTCATCGCGGAGAGCGCGGACCCCGACGTGCTGGTCGCCGCGCACTGCGGCCGTCCGGCGGGCACGGTGTTCCCGCCGCGCGCGGTCACCGGTGCGACGCCCGGAATCGGAACGCTCTGGCGCGCCTTCCGGACCCCGCCGGTCGGGGAACTGCACTGCACCCCGGACGGCGGGGAGGCCGTCGCGCGGGGCGAAACCGTGTGCCACCGGCATGTCGCCTCGGTCCACGGCGTCGTCGTGCCCGGTGATGTGATCGACCTCTGTGACCAGCACGGGCGGCCGCTCGCCCGCGGCCCGTTGAGCCGTGCCGTCGAGCCCGGCTGCCCGCCGACCACACCCGTGGTCGCCGGTGGCGACTACGTACAGATCAGGGAGGACCTGCCATGACGGTGACCGACGTCTGCCGTACCGCGGCCGAGGCCTGGAGCGCGGTCAAAGGGCTGACCACCGCGCGGAAGAACGCGCTGCTGCTGGACATGGCGGCGGCGATCGAGGACAACCGGGCGGAGATCATCCTGGCCAATGACGCGGACGTCGCCGCCGCCAGGGCGAACGGCGTCTCGGCCACGCTGGTCGATCGGCTGACCCTGACCGAGCGGCGGATGACCGGTCTGGTCTCGGCGATCCGGACCATCGCCGACCTGCCCGACCCGGTCGGGCAGGTGGTCGAGGGCTGGACCCGGCCCAACGGCCTGCTGATCGAGCGGGTCCGCGAGCCGATCGGGGTGGTCGCGGTGATCTACGAGGCCCGGCCCAACGTCACCGCCGAAGTCGCCGCGCTCTGCCTGAAATCGGGCAACTGCGCGGTCCTGCGCGGCTCGTCGATGGCCATGGCGACGAACAAGGCGGTCATGGCGGCGCTGGACAGCGCGATCGCCCGGCATGACGCGGTGCCCGCGGGCGTCGTCCGGCTGATCACCGATCCGTCGCGCGAAGCCGCCAAGGAGCTGATGCGTGCCAAGGAGTTCGTCGATCTGCTGGTGCCGCGCGGCGGCCCGGAGCTGATCGAATCCGTCGAACGCCACGCCACCGTGCCGACGGTGATCGACGGCGCCGGCAACTGCCACGTCTACATCGACCACTCGGCCGATCCGGACATGGCCACGGCGGTCACGGTCAACGCCAAGACCTCCCGGCCCAGCGTGTGCAACGCCATGGAAACCCTGCTGGTGCACGAGGAACTGGCCAGGGACTGGCTGCCCGGCGTACTCGACGAGCTGGCGTCCGCGGGCGTGGAGATCCGCGGTGACGCGACCGTCCGCGAAGTCTGGCCCAAGGCTGTCGCCGCGCGAGAAGAGGACTGGGGTACCGAGTACCTCGACCTGGTGCTGGCCGTGCGGGTGGTGCCGGACGTGGGCGCGGCGATCGCGCACATCGACCGGTGGGGCACCTCCAACGCCGAGGCGATCGTCGCGCGGGACATCGACGTGGCCCGCCGGTTCGCCCGCGAGGTGGACTCCGGCAGCGTGTTCGTCAACACCTCGACCCGCTACTCCGACGGCGGCGAGTTCGGCTACGGCGTCGAGATCGGCGTGTCCACACAGAAACTGCACATCCGCGGCCCGATCGGGCTGACCGCGCTGACCACCGTGAAGAACGTCGTCTGGGGAACCGGACAGACGAGAGTCGTGTAGAGGAGCCGGGGAGTCCCATGACCACCGTCCGAACCCCATCGCCGCTCCGGCCGTCGTCCCTTGTGGACGGTGCGGCGCAGGCGTTGTCCATCAAGTACAACAACCTGGTCTACGAGCTGAGCGCGGCCGGGCAGGACATCATCACGCTCTCGCTCGGCGAGGCGTTCTTCGACCTGCCGCTGCCGCGGTTCGACGACCTGGCCGGGCACGGACTGCATCACTACTCGCATTCCCGCGGGCTGCCGGAACTGCGGCAGCGGCTGGCCAGGTACTGGGCCGACTTCGACGTCCCGGTCGACCCCGACACCGAGATCGTCGTCACCGCCGGCTCCAAGGTGGCGATCTACATGGCGCTGCTGGCGGTGATCGAGCCGGGCGACGAAGTGATCATCCCGGAGCCGTTCTGGCTGAGCTACCCCGAGCAGGTGCGGCTCTGCCGCGGCGTCCCGGTGCTGGTGCCGCACGACGTGAGCGTGTTCGACCTCGGCCGCTACGTCACGCCGCGCACCAGGGCCGTCGTGATCAACAATCCGAACAACCCGTCCGGCCGGGTGCACACCGACGCCGAACTGGAGTTCGTGCACGATCTGGCGGACGCGCGGGGCCTGGTGGTGATCGCCGACGAGGCGTACCACGAGTTCGTGCCGCCGGAGACCCCGTTCCGGGCCTGCGGTTCGTTCGACCCGGAGCTGCGGCACACCGTCACGGTCAACTCGATGTCCAAGAACTACGGGGTTTCCGGCTGGCGGGTCGGCTACCTCATCGCGCACCGCGACCTGATCGATCAGGTGCTGAAGATCAATCAACACCTGATCACCTGCGCGCCGACGATCCTGTCCTGGTACCTAGCCGAACACTTCGACGACATCCTGGCGATCACCCGTCCGCAGATCCGCCGGGTCGTGGACCTGCGCCGAGAGGTCGCGGGCCAGCTCGCCGACATCGGCATCGAGACCCTGCCGGGCTCGGCGACGTTCTACCTGTTCGCCTCGCTCGGCGGGTCCACTTTGGACTCGGAGGAGTTCGCCACCCGGCTGCTGCGGGAAAGCGCGGTCAGCGTGGTGGCCGGGATCGCCTACGGTGAGTCGTGCGACCGGCACATCCGGATCTCCGTCGGCACTGAGTCGCCGTACCGGGTGGCGAGGGGCATCGCCGCGATCCGGAATCTGATCGACGCCACGACCTGAGCGGGAACCACCGGATCGGGTGATCATCGAAGTGCGCCGCACCGGGCGCCTGTCTTACGTTGTGTGCCTGACGTGAGGGAGACTCGATGACCACGACCGCCGAGGTCAGCAGGCCGGACGTCGCCCCGCCGGTGCTGAGCCGCAAGCGCCGGAACGCGGTGTTCGCGGCGGTCATGCTCGGGATGTTGCTCGCCGCGCTGGACCAGACGATCGTGGGCACCGCGCTGCCGACGATCGTCGGGGATCTCGGTGGGGCGGGGCACCTGTCGTGGGTGATCACGTCCTACCTGCTCGCCGAGACGATCATGACCGTCGTCGTCGGCAAGCTCGGCGACCTGTTCGGCCGCAAGCTCATGTTCCAGCTGTCGGTGATCGTGTTCACGGTGGGCTCGTTCTTCTGCGGGTTCGCCGACGACATGATCTGGCTGATCGTGGCCCGCGCGGTCCAGGGACTGGGCGCGGGCGGGCTGATGGTCACCGCGACCGCGCTCGTGGCCGACGTCGTGCCCCTGCGTGAGCGGGGCAAGTACCAGGGCATCCTCGGTTCGGTCTTCGGTGTCGTCACGGTGCTCGGCCCGATGCTGGGCGGGCTGTTCGTGGACCATCTGTCGTGGCGGTGGGCCTTCTACGTCAACGTCCCGATCGCGGTCGTCGTGCTGATCGTGGCGGCGAGCGCGATGCCGAGTGTGAAGGCCGCCGCGAAGCCGGTGATCGACTACCTGGGCATCCTGCTGATCGGGCTCGCCGCGACCGGGCTGACGCTGGTCACCAGCTGGGGAGGCACGCAGTACGCGTGGGATTCGCCGACCATCATCGGGATGGCGATCGGCTCGGTGATCCTGCTGGTGCTGTTCGTCATCGCGGAGAAACGTGCGAAGGAACCGACGCTGCCGATGCGGCTGTTCCGGAATCCGGTCTTCACGGTCTCGGCGATTCTGAGTTTCGTCGTCGGCTTCGCGATGCTCGGCGCTTTGTCGTACCTGCCGACGTACCTGCAGTACGTCCACGGCATCTCGGCGACCAGCTCGGGTGTGCGGATGCTGCCGATGGTGATCGCGCTGCTGGTGGCCGGCATCTTCGCGGGCAATGTCGTCGGCAAGACGGGGCGGTACAAGATATTCCCGATCGCCGGCGGGGTCGGGCTGACGCTTGGCCTGTACCTGCTCTCGCGCCTGACCCCGACGAGCGGGTTCTGGGAGATGTCCCTCTACTTCGCCGTCCTCGGCCTGGGAATCGGCTTGAGCATGCAGGTCCTGGTCATCGTCGTGCAGAACACCGCCGACTATCGCGACCTGGGCGTGGCGACCTCCGGCGTGACCTTCCTCCGGTCCCTGGGTTCCTCTTTCGGCGCGGCCATCTTCGGCACGATCTACGCCAACCAGCTGGCGCCGAACATGGCCGCGGCGAGCGCGGAACACCCGCTCCCGCCCGGAATCGACCCGAGGGCCGTCCAGGTCCCGAACGCGCTCCACGCCTTGCCGGATTCCGTGTCGGCGCCCTATGTCCAGGCTTACAGCGATTCCCTGCATACGGTGTTCCTCTATGCCGCACCGGTCGGGCTCGTCGCGCTGGTGCTGGCCTTCTTCCTCAAGGAGGTTCCGCTGCGGGACACCTCGCGAGCGGCCGCCCCGGACCTCGGCGAGGGTTTCGCGATGCCGGAGTCGGGCAACGGAGACCAGGACCTCGAGCGCGCTGTCGGCCGGTTGCTGGCGCGCGACGGAAAGGCGGCGTCCGCGGGAGTCCTCGCGAAGTCCGGATGCGAGCTCGACACCGGTGGGCTGTGGTGCCTGGGGCAGGTTCGGCTGCGGGAACGGCGGAACAAACCCACCTCCCTGTCGGCGATCGGGGATCGCTATGGCATCCCGCCCGGGGTGTTCGAAGCCGCCTTCGCGCGCCTCGAGTTCACCGGGCACCTGGCCTTCCAATCCGGCGAATGGGCGACCACGGAGGCGGGGCGCGCCGAACTCGAAAAGCTCATCCGGGCGTGGAAGGCCTGGCTGGCCGAGCGGCTGCGGGACTGGGGCCTGGAAGGTCACGACGAACTCGACGCGGCACTCGGCCGGGTCGCGAACCGCATTCTGGACCAGGCCGCCGAGGACCAGCCGAGCGGGAAGCACGCGGCCGTCGTCTGAGCCGAGCTGTGGCCTTACCCCTCGACGGTTTCCCGTATCTTTCGCAGGCTGAGCCGGCAACCTTTCGTGATCGGGTGCCGCCTGCCGAGGATCTGATCGCAGAGCTCCAGGGTGGCGCGTTGTTCTCGTTCGGCTGCTTCCCGCTGACCGAGGTGGTAGAGCATCACGCCGTGATTCACGCGGCGCCCGAGGGTGGCCGGATCGTGCTCGCCGGGAGCGACCACCGACGCCTCGACCAACCCCCGTTGCCTGCGCACCGCCTCGCGCACGTTGCCGGATTCGAGCAGGAGATAGGCCAGCAGGCTCTGGCCGAACAAGGTCTCCGCGTCGGTCGAGCCGAGAGCGCGGGCGCAGTCGTCCGTGGCGGCGCGGAGTTCGCGTTCCGCCTCCGGCAGCCTGCCGGCGCGTTGCAGGGCGAAACCGAGCAGGTTCCGGGCTTTCAATGTCTCCCGATGATCGGCGCCGAGGCGGCTCGTGGCGAGAGCTATGGCCGCTCGGCGGGCTGGAATCGAATCGGCTTCCGACATACTGCCTCCCCTGGCGTCGAAACGTCCTCCCGAACGAAGGTACCCGCATCTCAGGCCGGGGTGCCGTAGTCGCGCAGGAACAGCGCTTCGGTCAGCGCCATGGCCGAGATCTCCTGTGGTGCCACGCTTTCGTTGGGCGCGTGGATGAGCGCCTGCGGTTCCTCGACGCCGATCAGCAGGATTTCGGCGTCGGGGTAGGTCTCGGCGAAGACGGTGCACAGCGGAATCGACCCGCCTTGGCCGAGCCTGCTCATCGGGTGGCCGTACGCGGTCTGCATGGCGTCGGCCATCGCCCGGTAGGCGGGGCCGTCGGTGCCGGGGCGGAAGGGGCGTCCGCTCGCCTCGACCTCCGTCGAAAGCTGCACGCCCTTGGGCGTCGCGGCGTGGAGGTGCTCTGTCAGCGCGTGTGCCGCCTCGTGCGGCTCGACGCCGGGCGGGATCCGCAGGTTCAGCCGGGCCCGGACACGTGGCGTGATGGCCGCGGCGGAGCCGAGGACCGGCGGGCAGTCGATACCGAGCACCGTGAGCGTCGAGCGCGCCCACAGCATGTCCGCGACCCCGGCGCCGCCGAGCAGCGGCGTGCCGGGGGAGAGTCCGGCGTCGGCGCGGAACTGGTCCGCCGGATACGGGGCTCCGGGCCAGAGACCGTCGTTGGGCAGGCCGTGAACGGTGGTGTCGCCGTCGTCGTCACGCAGGGTGGCCAGCACGGACACGAGCGCGGCCAGCGCGTCCGGGGCCGGGCCGCCGAACATGCCGGAGTGCAGTGCCGACGGCAGTGCCTCGACGGTGACGACCACGTTGACCATGCCGCGCAGGCTGACCGTGACGGCGGGCCGCCCGACCGCGACGTTCCCGGTGTCGCACACCAGGATCGTGTCGGCCCGCAGGAGATCGGCGTTCTCGGGGACGAAGGCCTCCAGCCCGCCGGTTCCCTGTTCTTCGGAGCCTTCGACAACCAGTTTGAGGTTGACGGGCAGGTCGTCGCCGAGCGCGCGAAGGGCGGTGAGGTGCATCAGGATGTTGCCCTTGCAGTCGGCGGCGCCGCGCCCGTACCAGCGTCCGTCCACTTCGGTCAGATGGAACGGCGGCGTTCGCCACTCGTCGTCCTTCAACGGCGGCTGGACGTCGTAGTGCGCGTAGAGCAGCACTGTCGGCGCGTCGTCACTGCCGCACGGCCGGGAACCGACCACGGCCTGGCTGCCGTCCGGGGTGTCGGCGAGCCGGGTGTCGGTGAATCCCGCCTCGGTGAAGGCATCTGCCACCCAGGTGGCGGCACGATGGCACTCCTCGGCCGGGAACTGCCGGGGGTCCGCGACGGAACGCATCGCGACGAGCTCTGTGAGTTCTTCGTGCGCCTGTGGCATGAGTTCGCTTACCCGATCACGGAGATCCATCTCCCTCATCCTCCCGTCACGTACTGCTTCACGTATTCCTGGAATCCCGCCAGTTTCCCGGGGCAGTAGACCTCGATGACGAGCATCTGCCCCCGGACCAAGGTGCCCACGGGGAGCACCGGGCGAGTACCGGGCCCACCGCCGGAAAGCCCGCTTTCGCTTGTCGCGCGAGCGAAAGCCGCGTTCGGGTCGGCGCAGATCGAGCCGCCGTCCTTGCCGAGGAGCCTGACGAGCTGGTCCCTCGACGGTGTGCGGGCGCCTGCCTGGACGAGCCGCGCGATGAGTACGTCGGCCTTCGCTTCGGCCTCGGCGTCCGAACGAGCGGAGTGGTACAGCAGGTATCCGGCGAGCAGCAGTATGCCCAGCGCGATACCCACCACGACGTACACGGTCTTCCGCTGCCCGCGGGTCGATCGTTCGTCCACAGTGGTCACGATGCTTCCGCCTCCGATCCCTCTGTCAGGCGCCACGACGGTTTGCGCAGGCGATAGAACAGGAACGGCACGAGCAGGCCGAGGCCGAGCGCGCCGCCGGCGACGATCCCGAAGTACAGCCACGGATTCCCGGAACCGAACTGGGACGGCGGGACGAACCCCACCAGCAGCGCGGCCAGCGAAGCGCAGAACCCCACCCCGCACAGGCCGAGCAGCATCGGCGCGCGGTATCCGCGCGGGTGGTCGGGGTACTTGCGCCGCAACCGCACGGCCGCGACGAACATCAGCAGGTACATGATCAGGTACACCTGGGTGGTGATCACCGAGAAGATCCAGTACGCGCTCGACACGTCCGGGATGAACGCGTAGAGCAGGGCGATGAGCGTCGTGATCCCGCCCTGGACGACCAGGATGTTCCGCTGCACGCCCTGTTTGTTGAGCCGCTGCAGGAAAGGCGGCAGATAGCCCTCTTGCCGGGAGATCAGCAGCAGCCCCTTCGACGGACCCGCGAGCCAGGTCAGCATCCCGCCGAGGGACGCGAGGACGAGCATGATGCCGATCAGCGGGGTCAGCCACTGGATCCCGAAATTGGCGAAGACGGCGTCGAACGCCTGCATCACCCCGGCGGTGAGCGACAGCTGATCGGCCGGGATGACCCAGCTGATCGCCAGCGCGGGCAGGATGAAGATGAGCAGTACGAGTCCCATCGCCACGAACATCGCCCGCGGGAATTCCTTGCCAGGCTTGCGCAGCGAAGAAACGTGCACCGCGTTCATCTCCATGCCCGAATAGGACAGGAAGTTGTTCACGATCAGCACCAGGCTGGCCAGTCCCGCCCACGCGGGGAGCAGCTCACCAGCCGACATCGGTGCGGCGGAAGGGTGTCCCTGCCCGAGGAACACGAGGCCGAGGACCACCAGCAGAATCCCGGGGATGAGCGTTCCGATGACGAGCCCGCCGCCGGCGAGCCCGGCCACCCCCTTCGTACCGCGCGAGGAGATCCAGACCCCCGACCAGTACGTCACGATGATGACCGCCGCCGTCCACAAACCGCTGTCGGCGAGGCTCGGATCGAACACGTACGCGAGCGTGCTCGCGACGTACCCGAGCAGGCTGGGGTAGTAGAAGATCGTCATCGCGAACTGGCACCAGACAGCCAGGAAGCCCATCGGTTTGGAGATCCCGAGCGCCACCCAGTTGTAGACCCCGCCGGACCAGCCCGAGGCCAGTTCGGCCGAGACGAGCGAGGTCGGCAGCAGGAACACGATCGCCGGTACGACATAAAGGAAAACGGCCGCGAGCCCGTATACGGCCATCGTCGGGGACGGGCGCAGGCTCGCGACCGAACTGGTCGTCATGAGCGCGAGCGCGATCCAGGAGATCCACGCGGCGGGCGGCACGGTGCGGGCGCTCACGATGCGCTCCCGCCCGGTTCGGGCAGCGGTCTGTTCGTGGTCGTCATGGTTCGTCGGCCTCCTCGAACTCACCTCGGTGTGCGCTCGATCGTGGTCCGCGCCGGGCCCGGCCGGGTCACCCGTTGCGGGCGAGACCGGCCCGGGTCCGCGGCACCGTGACGACGTGCTTCGGCTGCTCGCCTCACCCGGATCGGGGGAGTGCGGCCGCGGTCCACTGTGTTTCCGTGACGGCAAGGCGTTTGCGTGACGGCAAGACGTTCCGGCCGGCGGGAGAGCGTGGAGGGGATCATGACGGGAGAAGCACGGCACCGTTTCGTGGTGGGCAGGCTCTGGGCGGGCGGCGGCGCGACGGCGCTGGTCGCGGCCTTGGCGGCGATCGTGGTCATCCTCGTCGCGAGTGGATTGTTCGGTGTGCCCGTGCTGGTCCCGACGGGGGAAGGCGCGTGGAGCGGCATCAGCGCCGCGGCCTACGCGGTGAGCGCCGCGGCCGCCGCGCTGGCCGCGACCGGGTTGCTGCATCTCCTCTTGCTCGGGACGCCGCGCGCCAAGTCGTTCTTCGTGACGATCATGCTGCTGCTCACGGCGATCACCGTGATCATCCCGCTGAGCATCGACGCCGATCGGGGCGCCCGGATCGCGACGGCCGCCGGGAATCTGTTCCTCGGCGTGCTGATCGCCGGCACGTTGTCAGGCGTTCTCCACTCCGCGATCCGGGCGGCTCGGCTGGTTCGCTGAGCCTCATTACGTCGCGGTGGTGGTGACGGTGACCGCCACGACAGCGGTGGACACCGCGATCGCCGCGGCCGTGCGGACCACGGCGGCGTTGACGGCCTCGGCACCCCAATTGCCGTTTTCGATTTCCTTCGCGCGCTTGTAGACCTTCGCCGACCACGCGAGGGGCGGCCGGAGCGCGGGCAGAGCACCGCTCGCGGACAGCAGGGCGGTCACGGCGGCGGTGCGCGGGTCGGGAGTCTTGTCCTCCACCAGCACGGCACGGATCTCGTCCCGGAGCGCCGCCTCGTGCCGCGTGTCGGCCGCGGGCAGGCGGGTCACGGGGAACAGGCCGAGCACTCGCTTCTTCTCGCGCCGGATGAGGCCGCGTTCGATGAGCCTGTCGGTCAGTGTCTTCCAGAGGTCGCCGCCGATCGCGAGCAGCAGTGGCTGCACGCGCCGGCTCTTCTCGGCGATCTTGTCGTACGCGGCCTGCAGCACCGGGTCGGGCAGGGGGCCGTCGCCCACCGCGATGATTTCGGGACCGTTCAACGCGGAGGATTCTCCCGTCTCGACCCTGCCGAGCAGCGCGAGTTCGGCGAGCACGGCGCCGCCGAGGGTGTACGGCAGCGTGCCGGCCGCCGCGGGGGTCCCGGTCTCGTCGTCGAGCAGCAGCAAGAGCAGGTCCTCGACGATCAGCAGGTCGTTCTGCACTGTTCTCCCCGTTCTCAACCTGTCCACGGAGGTGCGGACGCCCTCCGATGTTCTTACGGGAGGGGCGACGGAGCCAGTGACACCGCGTCATACGCCGGCGATTCGCTCGAATGGCTGGTCCTCGAAGGAAGGTGCCGGGCCGGTCCTGGCGCGGACCGGCCCGGCACCGGAGGAGGTCAGGCCGGTTCCGCCACGCAGGTGCGATCGTCCTCGGGACGCTCGCCCGTGGTCAGGAACGCGGTGACCGTGTCGTTCGCGCACTTGTTCGCGCCGATCAGGTAGGCACCGTGGCCGCCCTGGTCGGCGGTGACCATCCGGGCCCGGTCACCGAGGGCGCGCCGCATCTGCTCGGCACCGGCCGGCGGCGCGGCCGGGTCGCGGGTGTTCTGCGCCAGCAGCACGTTCGACGGGCCCCGGTCGCCGACCCGCACGGGCGGTTCGGCGGGCTCGTTCTGCCAGAAGGCACAAGGGCGGATGTTGGCCCCGGACGCGCCGAACATCGGGTAACGCTTCCGGTCGACGGAGACGTCGTGCAGGTAGCTGCTCACCGACCTCGGCCAGCGGGAGTCGTTGCAGATCACGTAGAGGTGGCTGGCCACCTGGTTCTCCAGGCTCTGCGGGGCGTCCGCCGCAGCCGCCGGTGGTGGCGGCTGGTTCGTGTCGAGTGCCTTCCAGAGTGCCGCCATTTCGGGCATCCGGCTGTCCCGGTACAGGCCTCCGAAGGTCACCAGCCGGAACAGGGCGCCGTCGAAGCCTTGCACCGGTGTCTGGTCCAGGCGGCCGGCGAGGTCGAAGTACTTCGCGGTCACCTGCTCCTGAGTGGTGCCCAGGCCGTATTCGGGACGCGCGGCGGCGAACTTGGCGAAGTCCGGGAACCGTTTTTCCATACCAGGGCCGAACAGCCGGCTGCCCGTCCGATCCAGACCGCCCGGGACCAGGTTGCTGTCGAGCACGATCCGGTCGCTGCGGTCGGGGAACAGCGTGGTGTAGACCGCGCCGAGGTGGGTGCCGTACGAGTAGCCGAGGAAGGAGAGCTTGTCCTCGCCCAGTGCCTCGCGGATCTTGTCCATGTCGCGTGCGGTGGCCGCTGTCGACATGTAGGGGAGCAGGTTCCCTGTTTTGGACTTGGCGCACTGTTCGGCGACGGTCTTCGCGTTCTTGGCCTGTTCAGCACGTCGGCCGCGTCGCGCGCGTACGGCGGGATGTTGCCCCTGTTCTGCTGTACCGTCGTCAGGTCGCAGGTGACCGGAGCGCTGCGGCCCACCCCGCGCGGGTCGAACCCGATGATGTCGTAGGTGTCCAGCACGCTTTGCGGCAGTTTGAGGTCGACGAGCCCACCCGGGAAGCCGAGGCCGCTGCCGCCCGGTCCGCCGGGGTTGGTCAGCAGCACGCCCCGGCGCTTGTCGGGATTCTTGCTCGCCAGACGGGAAAGCGAGAGCCGGATCCGCTGCCCGTCCGGGTCCCGGTGGTCGAGCGGGACGTCGATGGTGCCGCACCGCAGGCCGGGTTTGGCGACGTCGGCGGGGCACTCGCCCCACTTCGGCGCCTGGGCGGTCTCGCCGGTCTGAGCGAGTCCTGGTGGTGCGAACAGGTCCGCCGCCGGCGCCATCCGGTGATCCTTCTTGACTGTGCCCCAGGGGCATGGTGTCCACTTCGGGGGATGGCTTGGAGCACACGTGAGCTGGCGGACCTGGCCGGCACGACCCTGAAGACCGTCCGCTACTACCACCGGATCGGTCTGCTCGACGAGCCCGAACGAGGGGCGAACGGGTACAAGCGGTACCGCGTCGCGCATCTGATCCGGCTGCTGCGGATCCGGCGGCTCGTCGACCTGGGCGTGCCGCTGTCCGACATCGAGGCGATGGAGGAGTCCGACGGGAACGCGGAGCGGACGCTGCGCGCGCTGGACGCCGAACTGAAGGCGAGTATCGAACGGCAGGAGCGGATGCGGAAGGAGCTGGCGCTGATCCTGGACCGCCGCAGCCTCGTCGACCTGCCGCCGGGCTTCGACGGGAACGTCACCGACCTGTCCGAGGTGGAGCGTTCGATGCTGATGGTCTTCTCGCGAGTGCTGGACGCGAAGACGATGGACGTGATGCGGGAGTTGCACGCGGCGCCTCGTCCTCCGGCGCAAGGGGAGTTCGACACGCTGTCGGCCGACGCCGACGAAGCCACGAGGCAACGGCTGGCCGAGGAACTCGCGCCGGTCGCGCGCGACCAGATCGAGGCACAGCCGTCCTTGACGGACGCGAGGACGAAGGTGGCACTGACCGAACCGATGGTCCTCCGCGGCTTGGTCGAGCTGTACAACCCAGCCCAGCTGGACGTCCTGAGGCGACTGAACGCCCTCCTCGGACTCACGCCCTGAAGGAAGAGAAAGGACCATGAAGAATCTCAAACGACGGTGGCAGCTGGGCAAAGTCAGGCCCGGCGACGGGAGCGCGCTCCCCGAATACCGACTCTGGCAGCTGTTCTCCCGTTCGGTGCTCTTCCTCGATCTCGTGACGCCGTCCGGGGAAACCCACGTGTACGCGGTCGATGTCCGGTACATGGCCGACGCGAAAAGCAAGAAGGAGCACGAGAACGCGGTCGGGAAGAGCCCCGCCGCGTTGTACCGGGACGGTGTGCAGATCCATCGGTCGAATCTGCCGACGTCGTTTCCCGTACCCGGCGGTGTCATCGAGGTCGCCACCAGCGCGTTCGGGCTGAAACGCATCCACTTCGTCGCCGAAGACGGCACCGAACGCGCGCTGCGCCCGCACGATCGTTCGCAGGAAGGACTGCGGGCGCGATTCGGGCTGCGCTATCCGCGGACGAGCGCCGTCGTCGGTGCGGTGACCCTCACCATCCTGCTGGCAGCGCTCGTCATCAGCCTCATGCACGGCGTGGAAGCCGTCACCCGGGTACCGGCCATCGCCGAGCATGTCGGCAGGTTCGTGTCGCCGGTCGATCTGCCCACGTGGGGGAACGTCGTCTTGGCCGTCGCCGGGGCGCTTTCCGGGGTGGAACGTGCCACGAGACTCCGCTTCAACCGGCTGATCGACACCGTCTCTTCCTGACGCGGGTCCGGGTCCGTGAAGGCCTCCTTCCCTACCTTGAGAGTAGGGAAAGTCAAGTTTCAACTTAGGCACCTAAGTTTGACATGACATTTTGCCTGGTCAGGGGCCGTAGTCTACGGATCCCCAATCGTCCGCTTCAGGGCATTCCGGCGTCTCGGAGCGGACGTGACCAGGTCATCTGGTGCTCTCACGGGTTTTGTTAGAGCTAGTACATCAGGCGATACGGGCCTCACCCAGGAGTCACGAATCGTGACCGCTTGCTTGCAGTTCGCTGTACGCTTGCACGCATGGTAGAGGGGGCTATTGGAGGCGACGAAGCTGTCGTGGCCGTCTGCGCGCAGGCGGTCCGGTCTGGAAAACGAAGCATTGACGAGTTCGATCGGGTCTTTGCCCGAGCCACGGTGTGTGGTCGTCGGCCTGCTCGGCCGGGTGTCGAGGTGGTCGAGGTCGAAGGACGCGGGACATGGGCGTTCGTGTTCTCCACACCGCAGCGGCTCGCCGCGCACTACGGAGATTGCGACGTGTACGCGACCACAGGTGCCGATCTCCTCGAACAGCTACCGGTCGGCATCGGCGTGATGCTGGACCCGGACGACGACCACCGGATACCCATCCTGAATCGGATGGTGCCCCCAAAGATTCTCGCAGCGGTCCGCCGCCGAAATGAGCACCACTCCAGCGGCTTGGACGCCGTCTCGCACACTGAACAGCAGGAGCGCGTGCGGTGAGCTTGGACGGACCAGGGTTCCACGTTGACATCGAGGTGCTTGAAGGCGCCGCAAAGGGAATCGCCCAAAGCGTTCATGACCAGCAATCCTTCGCGCTGCGAGGGCTGTGTGGCGACGCCGCGCTCTATGGTCACTCCGGTCTGCACAGCGCACTTGCGGACTACTGTGCGCGGTGGAGTCAGGGGCTCGACACGCTGACCGAGGATGCCGACGTCATCGGCGATTGCCTGAAGCACGTCGCCGAGGCGTACCGCGGCACCGATGCGGCCGCGACAGAGAAGCTGCGCGTGGACCCTGGCGAGGCGGCGGTTGAGGACTGATGGCCGAGCTTGGTGAGACGTCGGATCCGCGTGCCTTGGTGCCGGGCGATCCGGGAGCGATCGAGGAGAACGCCCGCGTACTGCACGGGCGGCGCGCGGCAACCGGGCAGGTTGGTGACGGCCTCCGCCGGATCGATACTGGCTCGTGGACCGGTCCAGCCGCGACGAAGTTCCATGACAAGTTCAGCTATGAGCCGCCTAAGTGGCTGGCTGCGTCCGATTCGTTCGACGCGGTGGCCGAAGGGCTGTCTGCCTATGCTCAGACCTTGCGGTGGGCACAGGGGCAGGCCAGCAATGCTGTCCGCATTTGGGACCAGGGACAGGCAGCGACTGCCGACGCGAAGGCCCAACATGACCGCAACGTCGCCAACGCGGACGCCCAGAACCAGCAACATGCGGCGAACGGCGATCCGACACGCGTCGCGGTCGCACCGTTCTCCGACCCTGGCGAAGCAATCCGGCAAGCGGCGCGCGACACCCTCAACCGCGCGCGCCAGCAACTCACCGAAGCCGGTGACCGCGCGGCCGCGACCATCTCCGACGAGGCCGGCGGTGCGCCCACGGCCTCGGACTGGCTCGACGACGTAGGCGGTTTCATCGCCGACTTCGGCGAAGGCGCCTGGAATGCCTTCTCGGGTTCTGCCGAGGGGATATGGAATCTCGTCTACGCCATCGGGGACCCCGGTAATCCCGATCACGACGGAATCACAGATATCGCCTCAGCGGCGTGGCACAACGTCACGCACCCGGTGGACTTCGGCAAGCAACTCATCGGCTGGAACGACTGGGCCGACCACCCCGGCAGGGCCAGCGGCCAGATTATCGGCGGCCTGCTCCTTGGTGGGGCAGCAGCCAAATTCCTCAAGAACGCCCGCGCCGGGGAGAAACCCGACGCGGGCGGGGCACCTCCGGTCAAGGCGAAGCTATCCGAATACTTCGACCCGAACGGTGCACCACCGAAGGCGTCCGATCTGGCACGGTATGCCGATGCGCAGGGGTGGCAGAAGCAGCAAACCCCGACCGGACCGGCGAAGTACGTCGACGACAACGGCATCGTCCGAATGACCATCAAGGAGGGCAGCGGCCGCACTCCGGGCAGCGAGAACCCCCACGTCGAACTGCGCAACGAGGACGGGGTCCGCACCGACCCACACGGCAATCCCGTGAGCAGGAAGAGCCCCGGCAACCACACACCGATCACCTGGGACCAATGAGCGCATGAGGAACTACACCGACTTCGCCGATCTCGCGCACGTCTTCCTCGAAGACAGCTACGTCCTCGCGATCGACGAACCCCCCGCCTCCCTGGCATTCAAGCTGGACCTTGTTCTTACTCCCTCGCATCCGCGCTACCACGAGCCGCGAGCCGACGAACAGCACTGCTACGCGGATGCCGTGCTCACCATCTCCGGCGCGACGAAAACCGACTGGGTCACGCGGTCAACCCAGACATACCGCGACGCCACCGGCGAGGAAGACCTCGGCAATATCGACAGCTTCCAATACCACGACGGCTACTACGAAATCACTGGCGACTGGGGTCACGTTCGGATCTTCTCCACGGCCGAACCACGACTCAGCTTCAAAGACTGACCGATCGCACTGCGCGACTACAGGTTGCGGAAAGCCCTCGGTGTCGGTAGCAGGCCCGGGGATTGGCGAAGACCTCACCGGCTGCTCAGGGCTATGGACGACGAGTGAACACGGCTCGCCGTCGTTCTTTCTGGAACAGCTGGCAAGGATCGTGCTAGCTGGACCGCAGGCCGAGTGCGCTGCGTCACGTCGTATCGGTACGGGCTACACATGTCCAGTAGCCCTGTGCCCGCACCAGATCTGCGCAAGACGTCGACAGATTCCGTACTTGATCGAGTCGAGCGATCGCTGGGTGTTGAACTGGATCGGTCTGTGATCGTGCGCAAGCGTCGGACCGTGGGGATGCCGACGGCCAGCGACACGTGGGTTCGAATTGAGTTGCGTCCACTCAATCGCATCAATGGCCAGAGCTGGAACGGCATCGAAGCTGCCGAAACTATGTCAAGCCCCGGGTTTGACACTCTCTTTGTCTCAGCTGACCTCGGCCAGCACTTCGTCGTCGAACGAGTCGTCCACGCCCGGTATGGCGGCCGGGGCGCCCAGCCAGGTCAGCATGATGTCGTCCGGGTTGAACGGTGCGCGCCCGCCCTTGGTGGGTAGCAGGCGGGGAGTGACGACCGCCCGCAGAACCTCCCGCTGCTGCGTTAGCGACAGCCCCGCCCATACCGTCCTGGCGTCCGCGCCGAGCAGGTCCGCGACCACCGGCGACACTCCGATCTGGCGCACGCGTTCCTCGGCCGCCTCGATCTGCGGCACCAGCTTCGCCTCGATCCGCGACAACCGTTCCGGACCGATCCCGCCGCTGGCGGCAGAGTCGGTGAACCCGTCCAGCCGGGCGCGCAGCTCCCGCGCGGTCGCCACTGCCTTCGTCAGCTCGTCGGCCTGATCCTCGTACCGGAACAACTCCCGCGCGTCCTCGGACTCCAGCCGGGACAGCACCGCCTCCACCACGTAGGCGTCCGTGCGTTCCATGTCCCGCATGAGATGCCCATGGGGGCAGCGGTAGCCGGGTCGCGCCCGGTGCAGCGGGGTGGAGCGGGTCGGGGTCTCGCAGATCCCGCACAACAGGATCCCGGTCTGCAAGTACTTGACCCGCGTTCCGTCGCGCACCGAGCTGCGGCTCGGATCGCCCAGGCGCGCCACGATCAGCGCGCGTTTCCGATCGCTGATGATCGGCTGCCAGACGCCCTTGCCGATGATCTGTTTGCGGAACACCCTCAACCCGGCGATCACGGGACTGAGCGCGATGTTGCGGACCTTGGAGACATTCCACTCCCCGGGCAGCGGGTGATCCCACTGCTCCCGGTTCAGCTGCTGCGCGACCTGCGACGGCGTGTCCTTCGACAGGTGCTGGAGCTTCTTCACGTGGTCTGCCCGCCACGCGTGACCGCGAGCGCACGGCACACCCGCCTCGATCAGCTCCCGCACCAGCACCGACGCGTTCGGCTCCTCGATCAACCGGTCCACGATCGCCTCCGCGAAGGGCGCCGTCTCCGGATCCACCTCGCGGTGCGCCTCGCCCGTGCGCTGGTCATAGACGATCCGGTACCCATATCCCAGCGGCCCGGCCCACAGCCCTTCCATTGCGCGGGCCTCAACACCCCGGCGGGTCCGCTTGCGGATCTTCTCCGACTCCCGCTCCGCGTCCACCGCATCCTCGGCGGTGTCGATCCGGTCGTCCGGATCGTTCATGTCATAGATCCGGTCGTCGTAAGCCCAGTAGCCCCCGACCTTCTCCAGAATGTCGCGCAGCTTGGCGAACACCGACAGGTTCCGCTGAGCCCGGGAGTTCTCCCACGTCCACAGCGTGTTCGCCTGCCCGGTCGACAACAGCCGCAACGCCTCGTTGTAGTCCTGGCGTTCCTCGGTCGCATACCGCGACCCCGACAGGTTGTTATCCACCAGGACCGCGACCACGTCGATGCCGTGCTGGGAGCAGAACTTGTGGCCCGTCGCGATCTGCGAGGCCACCGAGACCTTCCGCCCCTTGACCGCGTTCGACGCCCTCGCGTAAATGACCGCGCGCAGCCGCGGATACTCCCCAGAGGCGATTACCTCTGCCAGACGGCGAGCCAAAGCTTTCGTCATGAACAAACTCCCAGCAAGCTCGCTGGGCGGCGGTCGCCATCGGACCCCATGTTGTGCACGCCGAGTCTAGCCGACACAGCACGCAACACCAGGGCAGGGACATGATCAGTGGTGGAGTGCTGGACCCACGTTCCCGCAGGTCCAGCACCCTTTTTTGCTTGGGTTCCGTTCATGAGTTTGGGAACCTAAGTTGAAAAGCCGCCAAGGAGGCCTTCACGGACTTCAAGAGGAGCGTCGCCGCCGAGCGCCGTTCCCGACCCGCGTCACAGGTAGTAGCGCGTCACCGATTCCGCCGCACAAGCCGGTTTCGGTGACCCTTCGAGCTCGAAAGTGAAGGCGCGCACCATCTCCACGCCGTCCCGCGGCACGGCCGTCACCTCCAGCACGGACGCGTGCAGGCGCACCCGGCCGCCGACCGGGACCGGCGCGGGGAACCGGACCTTGTTCAGCCCGTAGTTCAACGCCATGCCGACGCCGGTGACGCGCAGCAGTTCGGCGAACATCGGGATGCCCCAGCTCAGCGTCATGAAGCCGTGGGCGATCGTGCCGCCGAACGGTCCCGCCGCGGCGCGCACCGGATCGGTGTGGATCCATTGGCCGTCACCGGAAACCTCGGCGAAGGTGTCGACGAGGTCCTGCGTCACCGTTCGCCAGGCCGAAGTGCCGAGATCGCGTCCCGCCAGTGCCCGGATCTCCTCGATGCCGTTCGCGGTGATCATCGGGTCACCGCCGCGGCGGCGGGCGCCGGCTCGTCGGCGCGCTCGTCGTGGCTGGGCCGCTTCAGCAGCGCCAGCATGCAGCCCAGGGTCAGCAGGACCTGGAACACCGCGAACACGATCACGGCGGTGATCGAACCGGTGAGGTTGAGCAGGAACTGGCCCACGATCGGTGTGGTGCCGCCGAGCAGCGTGCCGCACAGCTGGTAGCACAGCGAGATCCCGGTGTAGCGCACGTGCGCGGGGAACCGGCTGGCCAGCATGCCCGCGAGCGCGGCGTAATAGAGGCAGTGCGGGATCGTGGCGACCACGACGCCGACCATCGCCGAGGCGTAGTCCCCGGTGCTGATCAGCAGGAACATCAGCGGCATCAGCACCAGTTCGGGCAGCAGCATGATGGTGACCGCGCGGCGCCAGCTGGTCATCTTCGTGACGATCACCGCGCCCCACGGCTGCACCAGGATCTGGGTGATGTTGGCGACCAGGATGATGGTGAGGAAGGAACTGCGGCTGAAGCCGATGTCCGACGTTGCCCACGAAAGCGCGAAGGTGGACTTGAAGTAGGTCGCCGACAGGCCGATGGTGCAGGCGCCGATGCCGAGCACGATCAGCATCGGGTGGTTGCGGAGCACCTCGGTGAGCGGCAGCTTGGCGACCTTCTTGGCCTCGATCAGTCCCGCCATGGCCGGGGACTCGGTGACCTTCAGCCGGATGAACAGCCCGACCACGACGAGCAGCGCCGACGCGAGGAACGGGACCCGCCAGCCCCAGCTGACGAACGCCGCGTCCGGCAGCTGGCTGATGGCGAGGAAGCTGATCGTGCTCAGCGTGTTGCCCACCGGCGAACCCTGCTGGGCGAAGGCGCCGTAGAGGATCGACTTACCCTTGGGCGCGTGTTCGGAGGCGATGAGCACCGAACCGCCCCATTCACCGCCGAGCCCGATGCCCTGGATCATCCGGATCACCACGAGCAGGATCGGCGCGGCTATGCCGATGGTCGCGTAGCCGGGCAGCACGCCGATCAGGGTGGTCGAGACGCCCATCAGCAGCAGCGTGATGACCAGCGTCTTCTTGCGGCCGACCCGGTCGCCGATATGCCCGAAGATGACGCCGCCGAGCGGCCTGGCGAGGAACCCGACCCAGAAGGTCGCGAACGCCACCAGGGTGCCGAGCGCTCCGTCGAGTTCGGGGAAGAAGACCTTGTCGAACACCAGCGCGGAAGCGGTGCCGTAGATGTAGAAATCGAACCACTCGATGGTCGAGCCGATGAACGCCCCGATGCCCGCGCGTTTCGCGGTCGCATTCGCCGCACCCATACCGTCTCCTTGGATCGCCGTTGTTCCCGGGCACGGCGACCCCCCGGCGCCAACGTCCCTGTTCTGGCGGGAACCATGCCAGCCGTCACCGAGACACGTCCAATACCGAATCGGCCACTCAGTAAGTGCTCCTCCGTATCAATCGCCGCTGGGTACGGGCGTGGGCAGCGCCTCCTCGGCGACCGCGAGCACCGTCCGCAGCGCGGCGGACGGGTTGTCGGCGCGCCAGGCCAGCGCCGCCTGCAGGCGCGTCGACCTCCCGGCGAGGCGCCGGTAGACCAGCCCGGTCTGCTGGATGTGCTGGCAGGACGTCAGGGTCAGCGTCACGCCGACACCCGCCGCGACCAGCGCCAGGATCGTGTACGAATCCGGCGCCTCCTGGACCACCTTCGGGGTGAACCCGCTCTCGGTGCAGGCCTTGACGGTGGCCTCGCGGACCGTGGAGCCCGCGTTCGCGGGGAAGCTGACGAACACCTCGGAGGCCAGCTCCTCGAGGGGGACGCGCTCGAGTCCGGCCAGCCGGTGGTCCGACGGCAGCGCGCAGATCAGCTCCTCCTCGTCGATCACCCTGGCCCGCACACCCGGCTGGGTGACCGGCAGGCGTACGAAGCCGAGGTCCAGCGAACCGTCCGCGATGCGGTCGAGCGCCACGTTGGCGTAGGTCTGCCCGCGCATCACCAGCTCGAGCCCGGGGTGCGCGGCCCGGACAGCCCTGGTCAGCAGCGGCAGCGACTCGTGGCTCGACGCCCCGGCGAAGCCGACGGTGACCCTGCCGAACTCGCCGCGGCCTGCCGCCTTCGCGGCGCGGGTGGCCAGGTCGAGGTCGTCGAGCACGGTGCGGGCCGGGGTGAGGAGGGATTCGCCCGCGCTGGTGAGCCGCACCGACCGGGTGTTCCGCTCGAACAACGCGACCCCGAGTTCGCGTTCGAGCTGGCGGATCTGCTGGCTGAGCGGCGGCTGGGCCATCTGCAGCCGTTTCGCGGCGCGGCCGAAGTGCAGTTCCTCGGCCACCGCCAGGAAGGCGTTCAGATGACGGAACTCCATGTCACACCTCGATTATTCTCAGCTCAGTATCAATCTGACCTTAATTCGGTATTGGACTCTGCACAATGCCGCCTGGCACGGTGAACCCGTGACCGACAAGACCACCACGATGGCCGACGCCATCGCCGCCTTCGTCCACGACGGCGACACCGTCGCGCTCGAAGGGTTCACGCACCTGATCCCGACAGCGGCAGGGCACGAGATCATCCGGCAGGGCCGCCGCGACCTCACCGTGGTCCGGATGACCGCGGACATCGTCGTGGACCAGATGCTCGCGGGCGGCTGCGTGCGCAAGCTGGTGTCCTCGTTCGTCGGCAACTCCTCGGCGGGCTCGCTCGGGGAACTGCGGCGGCGGATCGAGCGCGCCGACCCCGAACCGCTGGAGTTCGAGGAGTACAGCCACTACGGCATGATCGGCCGCTACCTGGCCGGCGCGCAGCGGCTGCCGTTCTACCCGGTGCGCTCTTACGCGGGCAGCGATCTGCCGTCGGTCAACCCCGGCCTCCGCAAGGTGCGCTCGCCCTACGACGACGGCGAGCAGGTCTACGTGGTGCCGCCGGTCAACCCGGACGTGACGATCGTCCACGCCCAGCGGGCGGACCGTTCGGGCAACACCCAGGTCTGGGGCCTGACCGGGATCCAGGCCGAAGCCGTGTACGCGGCGAAGAAGGCCGTGGTGGTGGTCGAGGAGATCGTCGACGACGACGTCATCCGCCGCGATCCCAACCGCACGATCGTTCCCTCGCATGCGGTCGACGCCGTGGTGCCCTGCCCGCGTGGCGCGCACCCCTCGTTCGCACAGGGCTATTACGACCGCGACAACGCGTTCTACCGCGGCTGGTCGGCGATCAGCGCGGATCCGGCAGGCCTGCGCGAGTGGCTGGCGGAATGGGTGCTCGGCACCCGGGATCACGCCGAATACGTGGCGAAGCTGGGGGAGAGCTACTGGGCGGGCCTCGCCGTCGACGACGCGCTGAGCCTGCCGGTGAACTACGGGAAGCGACGGGAGAACGCGCGATGACGTCCACAAAGGACACCACCTCGTCCGAGCTGCTCTCGGTGGTGGCTTCCCGCGAACTGGCCGGGAAACGCACCGTGTTCGCCGGGATCGGCCTTCCGACACTGGCCGCGTCGCTGGCCCACCTCACGGTCGCGCCGGACCTGGAGATCGTCTACGAGTCCGGGGTCTGCGGCGCGCATCCCTCGCAGCTGCCGGAAACCATCGCCGACGCCGTGCTGATCACCGGTGCCGAAGCGGTGCTGTCGATGCCCGCGCTCTTCGGGAACGTGTTGCAGGGCGGGCACATCGACGTCGGTTTCCTCGGCGCCGCGCAGATCGACCGGTGGGGGAACCTGAACTCGTCGGTGATCGGCGACTGGGCCGATCCGACGGTCCGGCTGCCCGGCCCCGGCGGCGCGATGGAGGTGATGGCGAACTCCGGCGAGGTCTTCGTCGTGATGCGACGCCACGACCCCAGGTCCTTTGTGGACAAATTGGACTTCTGTACCTCGCCCGGCCCTGACCGCGCGCTGGCCGACGGCATCCGGCCGCTGGGCGCGGGGGTCACCAGGGTGATCACCGACCTCGGGATCCTCGCGCGGCCGGGGGTGGGCGAGCCCCTGCGGCTGATCGCCGTCCATCCCGGCGTGACAGCCGATCAGGTGCGCTCCGCCACCGGCTGGCCGTTGGAGGTCGACGGCGATCCGGCCACGATCGAACCACCCGCGGCCGCCGAACTCCGGCGGCTGCGCGAAGAAGTCGACCCCGGCCGCGTCTACCTGCGCTGAGGAGTGAACATGCGGATCAGGGTCATCGGAACCGGCGTGATGGGCCGGGGCATCGCCCAGTGGGCGGCGACCGCCGGGCACACCGTCGAGCTCGCCGACGCGAGGCGCGAGGCCGTCGGTGAGGCGGTCGACTTCATCGGGCGGCTGCTCGACCGCGCCGTCGTCAAGGGGCGCATGACGGAACCGGAGGCGGGTGCGGTCCGCGCCAGACTCGTGCCGCTGGACGCCGTTTCGGCGCCGGGCGACGACGTGGACCTGGTGATCGAAGCCGTCCGCGAAGACCTGGACACCAAGGCGGAGCTGTTCACCGCGCTGGAAGCCGTCCTGCCGCCCACGACGATCTTCGCGACCAACACGTCCTCGCTGCCGGTCACCCGGATCGCCGCGACGCTGGGCGATCCGTCGCGGCTGGCCGGGTTGCACTTCTTCAACCCGGTGCCGTTGATGAAGATCGTCGAGGTCGTTCCCGGCGCGGCCACCCGCCCCGACATCCCCGGCACCCTGTCGGAGCTGGTCCGCGCGTCCGGCCACCGCACGGTGACGGTCGCCGACACCCCCGGGTTCCTGGTCAACCACGCCGGGCGTGGACTGGTCACCGAGGCTTTCGCGCTCCTGGAGGACTCGGTCGCCGAGCCGGTGGTGATCGACCGGATCGCCCGCGATGTCCTCGGCCTGCGGATGGGCCCGTTCGAGCTGATCGACCTGACCGGTCTCGACGTGACGGCCGCCGTCATCGACTCGATCTGGGCAGGGTTTCGCCATTCCGACAGGCTGCGGCCCTCGTTCCTCAGCCCGAACCGGGTGGCCGCCGGCCTGTTCGGCCGCAAGAGCGGACGCGGGTTCTACGACCACCGGCCCGGTGCCGAGACCACACCGGAAGAGCCGGTCGTCGCCGCGGAGTGTCCACTGTGGATCGCCGGTTCGGGACCGGACGCCGACGCCTTGCGCGCGGCGCTACCAGAGGCTTCGGACGAGCTGACTTCCGACGCCGTTGTGCTGGTGCCGACTTGGGGCACCACGGTTTCGGCGGCGATCGCCGCCGACGGGCTGCCCGCGTCACGCACCTTCGGCGTGGACCCGCTGTCGCTGACCAGCCGCCGCCGGGTGCTGGCCGCGACGCCCGCGTCGGACCCGGACGCGGTCCGTGCGGCCGTCGGTGCCTTGGGCGCCGAGTCGGTCTCGGTGGTGCGGGACACCGCCGGTTCGGTCGCCCAGCGCCTGCTCGCGTCGATCGTCTCGGTCGCCGCGTCGATCGCGGAACGCTCGCTGGCCACACCGGAGGACATCGACCTGGCCGTCACGGCCGCACTCGGCTACCCGGCCGGACCGCTCGCCTGGGGCGATCGCGTCGGAGCCGTCCGCCTGCTCGAACTCCAAAGCCGGCTGCACGAGAGCACCGGCGACCCGCGATACCGGCCGACGCGCTGGCTGCGGGAACGAGCCGAGCTCGGCCTGCCCCTGACCGCCCCCGCCTACCCGCTGGAGAAGGAAACACCGTGATTTCACCGGATTTCGGCCTGACCGAGACGCAGCGCGACATCCGCGCGATGGCCGCGCGGTTCGTCGACGACGAGATCGTCCCGCACGCGGGGGAGTGGGATCGCGCCGAACAGGTCGATCGCGGCATCGTGAAACGCTTGGGGGGGCTGGGTTTCCTCGGCCTGATGGTCCCCGAGACCTACGGTGGCGTGGACGCGGACATGCTGTCCTACGTCCTGGTGACCGAGGAGCTGGGGCGCGGCGACTCCGCGGTGCGCGGCATCGTGTCGGTGTCGCTCGGCCTGGTCACCAAGACCATCGTGACGCACGGGACGGACGAGCAGCGGGAGCAATGGCTGCCGCGCCTCGTCAGCGGTGACGCCCTCGGCTGCTTCGCCCTCACCGAGCCGGGCACCGGCTCCGACGCGGCGTCGGTCAGCACCCGCGCCACCCGCGACGGCGGCGACTGGATCCTCGACGGCGGCAAGATGTTCATCACCAACGGGACCTGGGCGCAGGTGGCGCTGACCTTCGCCCGCACCAGCGAACGCGGCCTCACCGCGTTCTTGGTGCCGACGGACTCGCCGGGCCTGACCGCGCGGGAGATCCACGGCAAGCTCGGCCTGCGCGGCCAGGCGACCGCGGAGCTGAGCTTCGACGGCGTGCGCGTGCCCGATTCGGCGCGGCTGGGCGAGGTGGACCGCGGTCTGGGCATCGCGCTGGGCGCGCTGTCCCGCGGCCGGATCTCGGTCGCGGCAGGTGCCGTCGGGCTGGGACAGGCCGCCGTGGACGCCGCCGTGCGGTACTCCACCGAACGCACCCAGTTCGGCCGCCCGATCGCGTCGTTCCAGCTGGTGCAGGAGCTGCTCGCCGATTCCGCGGTGGACGTCCGGGCCGCCCGCCTGCTCACCCATCACGTGGCGCGGATCGCCGATTCCGGTGTCTCGCCGAAAGATTACGCGACTGACGCGTCCATCGCGAAGTACCACGCGAGCGAGGCCGCGGTGCGCGTCAGCAACAACTGTCTCCAGGTCTTCGGCGGCTACGGGTTCATCGACGAGTTCCCGGTCGGCAAGTACCTGCGCGACGCCCGCGTGCTGACCCTGTACGAAGGCACCAGCCAGGTGCAGAAGCTGCTGATCGGGCGCGATCTCACCGGTGTGAACGCGATGGTCTGAGCACAGGTGGTCGTGAGTGGTAAGTGACGTTAGAACGTCACCTACCACTCACGACCAACGCGCCTCACCACGGCGCGGCACCCCTGGTCGCGTGCCTCCTCCCGCACTTTTAGTCCTCTGAATGCGTTTTGCCTGTTCACGCGCAGGCCGCTTTGTCTGCTGGTGTGTCCGGGCCGCACCAGAACCCCTGCGCCTTCCGGCTAGTCCTTTTGGCCGACCAAAGGCGGTGGCGGAACCATTCCCGCGCTCGATGTGCGTTCACCGCCAGGTGAACAGGATGGAGATTCGCCAACAGACCGAAACAGGGGTGTCGGATGAGAAAGACGTGGTCCATCGCGCTCGCGATCGCCATCCTGGCGGCGGCTGCCGCGGCGGCGGTACCGGCGGGAGCGTCACCAGAGGCGTCACCGGAGAAGGTGAAGTGGGGGCCGTGCCCGGCGGACGCCACGGCGCCGGGCCTGGAGTGTTCGACGATCAAGGTCCCGCTAAACCACCAGGATCCCGGCGGCGAGCAGATCGACATCGCGATCTCCCGGCTGGCCAGTAAGAACCCGGGGCAGCGCCGCGGCGTGCTGCTGACCAACCCGGGCGGTCCCTCGGCCGGGCTGAAGTTCCCCGCCGAACTGGCGGCGGCGAAGATGCCGCAGAGCGTGCTCGACAGCTACGACCTGATCGGGTTCGACCCGCGGGGGATGGGGCACAGCACCCCGGTGACCTGTGACCTGACGCCGGAGCAGAGCGCGGTCGGCAACGTGCCGCCGTATGCCCGCGACGCCGCCGACGTGACGAAGCGGGCCGAGCAGTCGAAGGCCATCGCCCGGCAGTGCGCCACTTCGAAGACGGCGGGGATGCTGCCGCACGTCAGCACGGCGAACACCGCGCGCGACATGGACCGGATCCGGGCCGCGCTGGGCGAAAAGAAGATCTCCTTCGCCGGCTACTCGTGGGGCACCCACCTCGGCGCCGTGTACACCACGCTGTACCCGCAGCGCAGTGACCGGATCATGCTCGACAGCAACGTGGGCCCGGACGGCTGGGACTACGCGAACGACCGGATCTACGCCCAGGGCTTCGACGACCGGTTCCCGGACTTCGCCAAGTTCGCGGCGGCCGCCTCGGCCACCTACGGTCTGGGCAGTACGCCCGAGCAGGTCACTGCGAAGTACTTCGACCTCGCCGCGCGGATGGACAAGGCCCCGATCCGCGACATCGACGGGCCGACCTTCCGGATGCTCACCTGGGGCTTCCTCTTCAGCGACGCGGGGATGCCGCTCGTGGGCAAGATCTGGCAGGCGCTCGACAACGACCAGCCGCTCCCGCCGATGGGCCCCGGCGAAGTGCCCGGGGTGGAGAACCTGGTCTCCGGCCGCTACTACATGATCTGCAACGACTCCCGCTGGCCCGGATCGGTGGGCACCTACCAGCGCACCGTCGCGATCGACAGGCTCCGTCATCCGATGTTCGGCGCCGCCGGGGCCAACGTCCAGCCGTGCGCCTTCTGGCCCGAGGCCAAGGAGCCGCCGGTGCGCGTCGGTGACCGGGGGCCGTCCAACGTGCTCATGCTGCAGAACCAGCGTGACCCGGCGACACCGCTGGCGGGTGCCAAGAAGCTGCGGAACGCGTTCGGTGACAGGGCCCGCATGGTCACCGTCGACGCGGGCGGGCACGGCGTCTATCCCTACGTCGGCAACAAGTGCGCCGACACGGCGGCGACCACCTTCCTGCTCACGGGCCAGCGTCCGGACCACGACCTGGCGTGCGCGGCCGAACCACGTTGAACGACCGGGTGCGCCGGCTGGTCCGGCGCACCCGGCGTCCCCACGCCCGCTGAGGCATGATGATCACCGGACCAGCGAACAAGGAAGGACGGCCGCGTGCTTCCGACCGCCACCCCGCCGCCCGTCCGCGGTCTGGTGATCGCCGAGTTCATGGTGCTGGCCGGGCTGAACGTCGAACAGCTGGTACGGCGCCTGATCATGCAAGGTCCGGCCCCGGCGGGGGAGATCTTCTACTTCGCGACGGGCCTGACGCTGGGCGCGCTCGCGTTGTTGCGGCGCCGTTTTCCGGCGCGGACGGCGGCGTTGACGACGTCGGGGATCGCGCTCTCGCTGGCTTGCAGCGTGGTGGGTTTCCTGTTCGAACCGGTCGCGGCGCCCAGCGGTGACGCCGAGGCGCTGGCGCTGGCGGTTCTGGTCGGGGCGGCGTGCCATCGGCTGCCGCGCGGTCACGCCGCCGTGCTCGCGGTGCTCGGCGGGCTGACCATGGCCGCGGCCCCGGTCCTGCGGTTCGGCGATACGTTCACGACACTGTCCATCGCGGTGGTGTGGGCCTTGCTGTGGGGTTGCAGCGTCATCGTCGGGCTGATCCTGCGCGACGGTGAAGCCCGTCGTGACGCGGCGCTGGCCGCGGCCCGCGATCGGGAACGGCTCGCGCTGGCGCGGGAACTGCACGATCTGGTGGCGCACCACATCACCGGGGTCGTGGTCCGCACGCAAGCCGCCGGTGTCATCCTGGCGGACGGGCCGGAACAGGACCTGATCAAGGAGATCGAGCACGCCGGGGCGGAAGCGCTCGGCGCGGTGCGGCGGCTGGTCATGATGTTGCGCAGCCCCGAACTCGCCTCGCAGGTCACCGTCGGCGGCTTGGTGGAGACCATCGAAGCGGCGGTCGGCGACGACGAAGGCGTCACGGTGCGGCTGGCGGACGGGCTCGCCGACCTCGCTGTCGCGCCGGAAACGGTGTCCACCGTCCACCGCGTGGTCCTCGAATCGCGGAACAACGTGCGCAGGCACGCGCCCGACGCCCGCCGCGTCACTGTCGTGGTCGAGCCCGTCGACAGCCGTCGGTACCTCCGCGTCGAGGTCGGCAACGACGGGCTCCGGCCCGGCCGGGTGCGTCGCGCGCCGGGTGGCTACGGCCTGATCGGGATGGCCGAGCGGATCTCGGCGCTGGACGGCAGGCTGACCGCCGGGGAACACGGAGAGCGCGGCTGGCGAGTCCTCGCCGAACTGCCCCTGCCGGGCGGGGTGTCGGCCGCCGACGCACCGGAAAGGGGATCGGCGCGGTGACCCTGCGAGTCCTGCTGGCCGACGACCAAGCCTTGGTACGCACGGGTTTCCGGCTGATCCTGGAGCGGGTACCCGGGCTGGAAGTGGTCGGCGAGGCGGAGAACGGCGAGCAGGCTGTCCGGCTGGCCCAGCGGCTGCGCCCGGACGTCACGCTGATGGACATCCGCATGCCGCTGGTCGACGGTCTCGCCGCCACCCGGCGGCTGGCGGGCCCCGACGTCGAGGACCCGTTGCGCGTCCTGGTCGTCACGACCTTCGACCTCGACGAGCTGGTGCACGAGGCCCTGTGCGCCGGGGCCTGCGGGTTCCTTCTGAAGGACGCGGGCCCCGGCCTGCTGGTGGAGGCGGTGCACGCGGCCGCGAACGGCGAAGCGCTGGTCTCGCCGTCGATCACCACCCGGCTGCTGGCCCATTTCACCGCCACCTCGGCCCGGCGCCGCGCCCGACAGGCCGATCCCGCGCTGACCCACCGCGAACTCGACGTCGCCAAGGCCATCGCGCGCGGCCGGACGAACGCCGAGATCACCGACGAGCTGACGATCTCCCTCTCGACGGTGAAGACCCATCTCGCGTCGATCCAGCGCAAGATCTCGGCCCGCAACCGCACCGAGATCGCTGTCTGGGCTTGGGAATCCGGTCTGGTGCGCTGAGTCGCGGCCGGACGTGTGGTCCGAACCGTGTGGTCCGAACGAGCCCTGACAGGGCCGACCGGGCCGGAATAGCCTTTTTTGTCATCGCACCTTTATTTCAGGTGAATCTTCGACAGATGAGGTGGACTCCGATGGCCGAACCGAAATCGAGTCAGCCCCGGACGAAGTCGAGGCTTCGGCGCGGCGCTGTCGCACTGGCTGTCGCCGCGGGCGCTCTCCCCTTCCTGGCGGGTACCGCTCTGGCCGCCGCTTCCGTGCCCATTCCTTCGAATTACGTTTACGACCCGAATCGCGGTGCCTGGCACGATTACTGCACCTTGTCGCCGGACAAGCCCGTCGTCCCGCCCTGGGGTCAGGTGGACTTCCGCGGCCCGTGCGCGAACCACGACATGTGTGAGGAAGGCGGCGGAAAGAACACGCTGCGCTGCGACGATCTCTTCTTCCGGCTCATGCACCAGCAATGCGACCACACCTTCGGCACGGGCCCGGCCCGTGGTCCGTGCGATTTCATCGCCGACACCTACTACAACGCGGTCCGCTCGACGGGCTGACACCTGTCGCGGCGAAAAGCACCTGGGCGAGTGATTCGACTTGAGTAGGCCCCAGGGGCACGTTGTTCACTGGGACGGCGCCCGCGATCGTCCGTTGTGGACGGTTCGGCGGCGCCGTCCCGGAGGTGCATCGAATGCGGAAATCCGTCGTCGCGGTTCTCACTCTCGCCATGGTGGCGTCCCTCGGTCCTCCGGGTGTCGCGGCCGACGCGGGCCCGAGCACCGTGAACTGGGGGAAATGCCCGAGCGGTACGCCGCTGGGCCCACTCGAGTGCGGAACACTGAAGGTTCCGCTCGATCACCGCGAGCCCGACGGCAAGACGATCGACATCTCGATCTCCCGGCTGGGCAGCGCGGCCCCGGAGAAGCGCCGCGGCGTGCTGCTGCTCAGCTCCGGCGGGCCGGGTGCCCCGGCGATGAACTATCCGCTGATCTTGAACTATCTCGGCCTGCCGCAGAGCGTCAAGGACACCTACGACGTGGTCGGCATGGATCCGCGCGGTGTCGGCTACAGCACGCCGGTGACCTGCGACCTGCCGCCGGGGACGTCGCAGACCGCCAACATCCCGGACTACGCGCTCGACCCGGCCGATGTCGCGGCTCGCGCGAAGCGGATGGCGGAGACCGCCGCGAAGTGCGGATCCAGCGCGACGGCATCGCTTCTGCCGTACATGACCACGGCGAACACCGCTCGCGACATGGACCGGGTCCGCGCGGCGCTGGGGGAGCGGAAGCTCTCCTTCCTCGGCGTCTCGTACGGCACCTATCTCGGCGCTGTTTACGCCTCGCTGTTCCCGCACCGCGGCGACAGGATCGTGCTCGACAGCTCGATGAGCGACGAAGGCAGCGCTCCTTCGGCCTCGCGCGGCTTCGGCCGGGGTGTCGAGGACCGGTTCCCGGATCTGGCGAAGTTCATCGTCGCGCATCCCGAGTACGCCTTGGGTGCCACCGAAGAACAGGTGAAGCGGAAGTACTTCGAACTGGCCGCCCGGTTGGACGCGAAACCGAGGCCGGACGGCTTCGACGGCAGGCAGTTCCGCAAGCGCACGTTCGAGGGGATGTACACCGACGCCGGTTTGCCCCAAGCGGCCGAGCTGTGGCGTGCCGTCGAGACCGGCGAGCCGCTGCCCGAGGTGCCGAGCAGCCCGCCGCCGCCGGATCAGCCCGCCGACAACGCGGCCGCCGCGCAACTGGCCGTGCTCTGCGGCGACCGGAACTGGCCGGAGGCCGTCGAGTTCTACCAGCGGAACGTCGAAATCGATCGGGTCCGCCATCCGATCTGGGGCGCGGGCGCGGCCAACATCTGGCCGTGCGCGTTCTGGCCCGCCGAGCCGAGCGAGCCGCCGGTGAAGATCACCGGGCACGGGCCTTCGAACGTGCTCATCGTGCAGAACCTCCGCGACCCGTCCACCCCGCTGGCCGGCGCCCGGAAGATGCGCGCGGCCCTCGGTGAGCGCGCCCGGATGATCACCGCCGACCAGGGCGGTCACGGTGCCTACCTCTACCTGAAGAACAAGTGCCTCAACGACGCCACGACGGAGTACCTCGTCACCGGGCAGCGTCCGCGGCAGGATCTCGCTTGCGCGGCGACGGGGTGAAAACCGCTACGGTCGCCGTATGAGCGAAGACGCGAAGATCGGCCCGGCCAGGATCGGGAACGTGCTGCACCCGGTGGCGGATGTCGACGCCGCCGTGCGGTTCTACTCCGCGGCCCTCGGCCTGGAAACGAAATTCGTGGACGGCGACCGCTACGCAGCCCTTGACGCGGGCGGCACCACGCTCGCTCTCGCCGGTCCCGCCGAGGACGTCACCGGCGGCGTGCCCGCGGCGTCGTTCAAGGTGCCCGACGTGGCCGCGGCGGTGGCCGCCATCGTGGAGCGAGGGGGATCCGTGGTCCGGCAGCCGGAGCGCGGACCGCACGAGGTCCGGGCCGTCGCGCGCGACCCGTGGGGCAACACCGTCGTGATCTATGGACCGCTGTAGCTCAAGCCTCACGTCGTGCGGTCCGCCCGGCTTCGCTGACCGGTGACGGGCAGCCGCAGCAGCAGGCGGAAGCCGCCGTCGGGGGTGGCGCCGGTGACCACGGTGCCGCCCAGCAACGCCGCGCGTTCACGCAGGCCGAGCAGTCCGTGGCGGGCACTGGGCAGGGCCAGCGTCGGCCGGGTCGCCGGGGTGTTGCCGACGGTCACCGTGAGATCGGTGCCGTCGCAGGCGATGTCGACGGTCGCCGTGCTCCCGGGCGCGTGTTTGCGCACGTTGGTCAGGGCTTCCTGGATGGTCCGGTAGATCGTGCGCTGGACGGCCGTGTCGATGCCCTCCGGAGCGGTTCCGGTCCGCCGAGTCTCGATGCCGCTCCCGGCGATCAGGCGGTCAAGGTCGGACAACGTCGGCTGGGGCATCAACTCGGTGGTGGAACTGCCTGAAGCACGCAGCAGATTCACCATGTGACGCAGCTCGTCGAGGGTGTCGACCGACAGCGTGCGCACGTTTTCGGCGGCGGTCTTCGCGGCGGGGTCCGTTGTCGAGACACTGAGCGCACCCGCCTGGACCGCGATCAGGCTGACTTTGTGCGAAACGACGTCGTGCATCTCGCGGGCCAGCTGGGTGCGTTCCTTGGCGAGGACGGCCTGGGCGTCCAGGACCCGTTCGTGTTCGCGGGCCTGGCGGATGTCGTCCAGCCGCAGCGTGAGTTCGCGCTGGGTGTGCACCAGCCTGCCGAGGAAGATCGGCGCGGCCGGGGTGATGATCGCGTAGACGACGGTGAGCACGTCGGTCTCCTCGAACTCCAGATCGAGGCCGGGGAACAGGTATCCGGCGGTGGCCGCGACGCCGCATCCGACGAGCAGGCGCCGGTCCGGGCGCAGCAGGGCCACGGAATAGAGGGCGATGAGCGTCGCGATGACCGAGCCCGAGATCGCGAGGGCGGGAAGGGTGACGACGAAGACGAAGACCGGCCACCGCCGCCGGAGCGGCAGAATGCCGAGGGCCACCAGCGCGGCGCCGAACGCCAGCGGCTCGGCCCGGCCGAGTCCCGCGTCGATCGCGGCGACGGCGATCAACCCGGCATCGACGAGCAGCGGCCGCACCCGGTTCACGGGCGGCCTTCACCGTTGCTCAGCAAGCCCGCCTGCTGCGCCACCAGTGCGGCCTGGACGCGGGTGGTGACCTGCAGTTTCGTGAGGATGGCGGAGACGTGGTCCTTGACCGTGCCGACACTCAGGTGGATCCGGGTGGCGATGTCCGCATTGGACAGTCCGTCCGTGATGAGCACGAGCACCGCGCGTTCGCGTTCGGACAGCTGGCCGACCTGCGCGGCCGCCGCCGAGCCCGCGCCTGATTCGAGATAGCCGTCGACGACGGTGCGCGTCACCTTGGGGGAGAGCACGACCCCGCCGGCGGCCAGCGTCCGGACGAAATGCGCGAGCAGGTCCGGGGCGGTGTCCTTGAGCAGGAACCCGGCCGCGCCCGAACGCAAGGCTGTCGCGATGTACTCGTCGGAGTCGAAGGTCGTCAGCATCGCCACGGCCGGTGTCTTCCGCAGGCCACGCAGCTGCCGGAGGACGGTGAGGCCGTCGACGTCGGGCATCCGGATGTCGAGCAGCACGACGTCGGGACCGTGCAGGCTGATCTCCTTGACCGCCTCGGCACCGGTCACGGTCGCCACGACCTCGATGTCGCCCGCCGCCTGCAGGATGAGGCGAAACCCCGAGCGCACCAGCTCCTCGTCGTCGACGACGACCACTCGAATCATGCGGCTCAGTCTCGTCGCATCCGCCGGGCGGGCACCACCCGAGGCCGGAAGGCCCCTGCCCGCCGATCGGGTGGACAACGGCAGCCGGTCGGCGGGTTGTTCGGGCCGGATCGCCGGTGCCGGCAGGCCGCCGCGTGCGCCGAGCATGGAGGACGACGAACGCGATCGGCTCGTGGCCCCCGTTCGTGACCGGAAGACACAGGAGTGAAGCAGTGCCTGGAACAGATCCGAAGGCCCCTCGTCCGCCGAGCGCGCTGAGCCGACGTCGAGTGCTCCTCGGCGCGCTTCCGGTCGCCGCGCTGCTGGCTGTCGGCTGTGGCAGGCAGGCGCTCGGCGACGAAAGCGGTACCAGACGGCTCGCGCTGGTGTACAACGGCCCGCAGGGTTGCGCGGACTGCGCGCCGGCGGTGGCCGCGTTGCTGCGCAAGGCGCCGCGGCCGTTCGAGGTCAAGTACGTGGGCCCCGGCACCGGGTCTCCCCTCACCGCCGAGACGTTGGCCGAGGCGCAGCTGTACGTCCAGCCGGGCGGCGGTGCCGATCTGGACCGGACCTGGCGGGACCTGCGTGGCTCCGCCCAGCTGATGCGCGACTGGGTCCGGGCGGGTGGCAGCTACCTGGGCCTGTGCTTCGGCGGCTACCTGGCCGGACGTGACCCGGGTTTCGGCCTGTTGCCCGGCGATACCTACGGCTACGCCGGTTCGCCCGGCTCGACCGTCCCCGACGACCGCGACACCGTGCTGGAGGTGTCGTGGCGGGGCGAGTCCCGGCACATGTACTTCCAGGACGGTCCGGCTTTCCGCCTGGACGCCGGAGCGGACGCGACCGTTTTGGCGACCTACGGCAACGGAGCCGCCGCCGTCGTGGTCGCCCCGTACGGCAAGGGCCGGGTCGGGGTCAGTGGCCCGCATCCGGAGGCCGACGAGTCCTGGTACGAGGACGAAGGGCTCACCAATCCCGACGGTGTCCGCTTCGACCTGGCCTACGAACTGATCGACACGACCACCAGGCGGCCGTGAACCGGGTCGATTCACCTTCCGGGCGAGGAGGAAACGTGGAGCGAGTACGCGTGCGTGTCTGTGCCTTGGACCCCATCACGGCGGCCGGGATGGTCAGCTACCTCGAGCCCTGCGCGGACATGGAAATCGTCGGCGGCCCGCGGCGCGACGAGGCCGACGTCGTCGTTGCCGCGTTCGACCGGCTTTCGGCCGACGCGATCGCGGTCCTGCGCAGGCACGCGGCCGAACCGGCAAGGCCGGTCGTGCTGATGGTCAACCGGATCCTGGAGAGCGAGGTGACTCTCGCGGTGGCGTGCCGAGTGGTCGCGGTGCTGCCGCGTACGGCGGCGACCGGCGAGGAGCTGTCCGAAAGCGTCCGTTCGGCCGCGGCGAACTTGACGGGGGTCTCGTTCGCCAAGCTGATCGAGCGAACCGAGCTGCTCCACCGAGGTTTCCTCAGACCACCCGAGCCGACCGCGATGGACCTTTCCGCGCGCGAGACCGAGGTACTGCGGTTGATGGCCGACGGACTCGACACGAACGCGATCGCGGCCGTACTGTCCTATTCGGAGCGGACGGTGAAGAACATCATCTACGCCATGACTTCCCGGTTGAAACTGCGGAACCGGTCGCACGCGGTGGCATACGCCGTGCGGACGGGAGCGATCTGAGCCTGCCACACCCCTCACTTTGCCCTGTCCCTCGACAACGACCCGATCACTCACGACATCGCGGGCCAGCGCCGATGGTCCTCGTCGATGACGTACTCGTGACTGTGGCGCCAGGTGCCGTCCTCGCCTCGCACAGCGTCGACAAGGTGCCTTGGGTCGACGGGTCCGCGGTGGGTGTGTTCGAGACGCAGGGGATCGTGCCGTGGCCAGGCACGAAAGGCGACCGCGAGGCCGATGAGCCCGAGGGCGCCGAGGAAGAGCCACGTCGTGGTGAACCCGGCGGTGGTGGCCAGCCAGCCCGCGATGGGATAGGCGAGGAGCCAGCAGGCGTGGGAGAGCGAGAAGCGGGCGGCGAAGATCGCGGGCCGGTCGCCGGGCCTGCTGGATTTGCGCAGTACCCGGCCTGCCGGGGTGAGGACGAGTCCGCTGCCGAGCCCGATGGCCGCCCAGACGGCCATCGCGGCGGCTAAGCGCCAGTCACCGGTGTCCACGGTGGACAGTGCGATGGCGCCGGTCATCCCGGTGAGCAGGGTTCCGCCGCCGGTGAGCATGACGGTGCGTTCGGGGATCCGGTCGAGCAGCCGGGGGAGCGGGAGCGCGACCAGGATGGTGCCGAGGCCGTTGCCCGCCAGGAGCAGGGCGACGTCGGCCGGTGATCGGCCCAGGGTGTCCTGGACGTAGTTCACGGTGTTGACCATGACCATGGAGCCGACCGCCGCGACCACCAGGTCGAGACCGAGCGTGCCGCGCAGGCGCGGGGTCGCGACGAACACCTTGATCCCGGCCGTCGTGCGGTCCCGGACCCCACCGCGGCCGCTGCGGGTCGCGTCGGGGATCCGGGTGCTCAGCACCAGCGCGGCGGAGGCCGCGAACCCGGCCGAGGTGCCGGTGAACAGCCAATGGAAGGACACCAGGCTGAGCGCGGCGGCGGCCAGGAGCGGGCTGAGCAGGCTTTCCATCGTCGAAGCCAGTTGTGACAGCGACAGCGCCTTCGTGTAGTCGCGTTCGTCGGGCAGGATGTCCGGGAGCACGGCCTGGAAGGTCGGGGTGAACGAGGCCGACGCGGTTTGCAGGACCACGATCAGGACGTAGATCTGCCAGATCTGGTCGACGAAGGGCAGGACGAGGACCACCAGCGCGCGGATCACGTCCAGGGTGACGAGGAAGAAACGGCGTGGTATCCGGTCGGCGTAGGCGCCCGCGAGCGGGGCCACCGTGACGTAGGTGATCATCTTGATGGCCAGCGCGGTGCCCAGGACGGCACCGGCGCCCGCCCCTGCCAAGTCGTAGGCCAGCAGGCCGAGCGCTACGGTCGTCAATCCAGTGCCGAACAGCGCGACCAGCTGCGCCCCGAACAGATGCCGGTAATCCCGATGCCCGGACAACGACACGTTCCACCGCTCCTGTCGTTCGACGTCCTTCCCATGATAGGTGCTCATGTACGCACATGACGAATCTGGCGATCAGTGGTCCCGCCTGCCGCCGGACGGCCAGGTCGAAGCCGCGTCCACGTCGCTGCGGATGCTGGCCGATCCGACCCGGATGCGGATGCTGTGGCTGCTCAGCGGCGAGGAGTACGACGTCGCGTCGCTGTCCGCGGCGGTGGCCATCGCGCGTCCGGCGGTGTCCCAGCACCTGGCCAAGCTCAAGCTGGCCGGACTGGTCACCCAGCGGCGGGACGGTCGCCGGATCCTGTACCGGGCCAGGGGCGGGCACGTCCGGCGCCTCCTGGCGGAGGTCATGAACGCGGCCGACCACCACCTGCACGGGATCCCCGACCACGATTGAGCCGCGCTGCCGGGGAGTCCACCGAATTCGGTTTCGCGAGGAGCGCGGTCACGGGAAAATGCCCGCCATGGGTTCGGGATGGTCATGGACGTTGGTACTGCCCGGTGGGACGTTGAACGCGGCGACGGTCGAACGTCTGCTGGCCTCGGCCGAGACGTTCGGGTTGTCGGCGTACCGGCCGGGCGGCGGGATCAACGGCTTCGACGCGTCCTCCGGCCATGAGGGCGAGCACCGGGTGCTGGACCGGAACAGTTGGTGCGAGGCCTGGTCACGGGATCCTGGAGCACCAATCTGTGGCTCCGGTCCGAGGTGGATGTCCGGCTGCTCACCGAACTGTGGGTGACCATCGCCGGTGAGACCGGCGCGCTGTTCGGCCGTGCCGAGGACGAGTGGTCGCTGGAGCAGATCTGGTCCGAGCTCTCCGATTCGCGTTCGGGCACCTTCTCGCCTGCCTTGGAATCCTTCCCGGAGTGGCTGAGCTGGTGGACTTACCTCGACGCCGACGGCTACCGGCGGTGATCGCGTTGGCGGCGGACCCCGTCGCGGCCGATCCCGTGGAGTTCGCCCGCCTGCACCACGAGTACCGGCGGGCGGTCGCCTCGACAGGGCGGCCCTGACGTCCTGTGCCGGGCACTTCTGGGATCTACTGCGAGCGCAATACCCAGACGTCGTTGGCGTTCACCGCGACGAGGTCCGCGTCGCCGTCCCCGTCCACGTCGGCGGTGAGGGTCTCCTTCGTGCCGGAGAAGGAACCCGCGTACCACGTCTCCGGCGCGGAATAGCTCGTACCGGTGGAGCGCATCACCTGCACGTCGGTGTCGTTGACGGCGATGAGGTCCGCGTCGCCGTCGGCGTCGATGTCCGCCGTGAGGGTTTTCTTGCTGCCATAGAAAGAAGTCGTCGACCACGACACCGGCGTGTCGAACCAGCGGTTGGCGTTGCCTGTCACGACTCGTGTGCCGCCCTGGTCGACGAGGATGAAGTCGGCCTTGCCGTCACCGGTCGCGTCCGCCGCCAGTGTCGCCTTCTGGCCGCGGATGGGCGGCGCCCACGCCACCAACGGCAGCGTCGTGGTGCCGTTCGACCTCGCCGCCAGCGTGGCCACGTCGAACAGGCCGATGATGTCGGTGTCCCCGTCGCCGTCCAGGTCCGCGGCCAGGTTCCCGAAATCGCCGGCGATGGTGTTGTTCAGCCACTGCGCGGGCGTCCCGAAACGCTCCACGCCGTAGTAGTCGATGATCGACCTCGCCACGAAGATGCCCTGTGGCGTCGAGGGCGTGGGCCGCCGGACCGCGATGGCGTCGGCCCGCCCGTCGTTGTCCATGTCGCCGACGAAGTTGGCGTTACCGTTGAAGCCACTGCTCAGGAAATTGCCCGCACCCCAGTTCTGCTGTGCCTGGAAGGCGGAACCGTTCGACCGCATCACGTAGCACCCGTACAGATAGGTGTTGTAGCTGACCAGGTCGTCCTTGCCGTCACCGTTGACATCCCCCGCCATGACCGCGACCTGTGCCGTGAACGGTCCGGCCGACCACTGTTCCGGTACGCCGGAGGCCGCCGCGGGCGGGGCGAGGGTCAGGGTAAGAAGTCCGGCCACGCCGGCCATCACCAAAGCACGCATCACGTCCCCTTCGTGTCGGCTTGCAGTACTCAAATCGCGATGAGCCGGGAAGTGTTACGAACGGGACATGGCGGGCGCGGGCGGCGAGGTTGACCTCCAGCGAACTCGAGATTCTAGGGTTCTTCCCATGACAGTGCAGCTGAACCACACGATCGTCAACGCCACCGATCGGGCCGCCACGGCGGACTTCCTGGTCTCGATCCTCGGGCTGCCCGAGCCGGCCGAATTCGGCCCGTTCCTGGTGCTCCAGACCGGCAACGGGGTCTCGCTCGACGTCATGCGCAGCACCGAGCAGTTCTCCAGACAGCATTACGCGTTCTTGGTCGAGGAGGACGAGTTCGACACGATCTTCGAGCGGATCCGCGACGGTGGTCTGCCGTACTGGGCCGGGCCAGGGCACCACGGCGCCGGTGAGATCAACACCAACGACGGCGGCCGGGGCGTCTACTTCGACGACCCCGACGGTCACGCGCTGGAGATCCTCACCCGCCCTTACGGATCCGGTGCCACCCAGGACTGAAAGCGTGAGGGATCGCGGTCCTTGTCCAAAATGGACAGTGAGTTGTCGGAGGTTTCTCGGCCGCGTGCGATGAGTTTACGGGCGAGGCGATATGGCGTGATCGGGGCCGCTGTCGATGCGGGGGCCGTGAGTGGTAAGTCGCGTTAGAACGACACTCGCCACTCACGACCACCCGCACCGACCCCTCGCCGCCACACCTGGTGTCGCGAAAGCCACTTCCGTGACATCAGACGTCCCGAAAGTGGCTTTCGCGACACCCGAGGCCGATGGCGAGGGCCTGCCCGGCAGTGGACTCGGTCGCCCCGTGGGAAACTCGGTGGAAGTCGTTGCCGCGTGGCCATCTGCTATGGCCCCATGGCCTAGAGTCCTGCCGCGCCTTGAAACTCACGGAGTGCCGAAGGGGGTCAGTATGCCGCGCTACGACAAGGAAGGCGCCAATGGTCGGTCCGCCAAACGCAGGATCCTGATGGTGTCGATCGCTGTGCCGGCGGTTCTCGCCGCGTTGTGCGGAGCCGCGTTCATCCCCAAAGCGGCCAACCATTTCGGTTACGCCTTGCCGGGAGAAAAGGGGCTTCCGTACCGGGTCCATTACAACGGCAGGGATTACCGTAGCGGCCAGACGTGTGCCGGCGCGCGATGGTGCGAAGAAGAACAGAGCGCCGAACAGCGATCAAGGCCGTACTGCATGCCTCGTACCGGGCTCGACCTCGAAGACAACGGCGCAGGGTTGGTGATGGTCGACGACGTGTTCACCCTGTTCGGACCTTCACGCCCCGTTTTCACCGTCGGCGGCCTCCCGCAAGGAGAGACGACGACGAGGGTGTTCGTCGAGGCCTCCGCTGACTGTTATCTGACATATGCCCTGATGGGCGGTCCCTAGCAGGACAGTGCCGACGCTCGCGATGATTGCGGGCTCCAGGCTGAGCGGCTACCTTCACGGTGTTCGATATCTGGTCACTGGTGTCCGGCTATCGTGCGACTGGTCAGTCGTCAGCCCGAGGAGGAGCGAGAATGCCCGACCTGCCCACCCCGGACGGCGCGGCTGTCGCGAAGCCGGAGGCCGCGGTGAGCCGTTCGGCGTTCCGGCGTGTGCTGGCGGGCAGCACCGCGGGGGCCGTGCTGGAGTGGTACGACTTCGCGCTCTACGGCATCCTCGCCGCGACAGTGCTCGGGCCGCTGTTCTTCCCGGGCGGCAACGCCGTCGCCCAGTTGCTGCTGGCTCTGGCCACCCAGGGGCTCGGATTCGTCGCGCGGCCGATCGGCGGCATCGTCTTCGGGCATCTCGGTGACCGCGTCGGCCGCAAACCCATGCTGGTCGTGACCTTCCTGCTGCTCGGCCTGTCCACCTCGGCCATCGGGCTGCTGCCCACGTACGCGCAGGCGGGTATCGGGGCGACGATCTCGCTCGTCGTCTTGCGCCTTGTCCAGGGCTTCGCGCTCGGCGGCGAGTTCGGTGCGGCCGTGCTGATGGTCAGCGAGCACGGGAGTCCTCGCCGCCGGGGGTTCTGGTCCGCCTGGCCGCAGGCGGGCGCCCCGCTCGGAACCGTGCTGGCGACAGGCGTGGTGGGCGTGCTGACCCTCGTGCTGTCCAACGGGCAGTTCGCGCAGTGGGGTTGGCGTATCGGGTTCCTGCTCGCCGTTCCACTGCTGGTCATCGGCTTCTGGATCCGTCGCCGCATCGACGAATCGCCCGCGTTCCGGCAGGCGCGTTCGCGTGCCGGTGCCGCCGAGCAGGCGCGGTCGAGCGTCTTCGAGACCCTCGCTCACCCCGCGCCGGTCTTGCGCGGCCTCGGCGTGCGCCTGGGCGAGAACGTCGCGTTCTACGTGTACACCGTTTTCGTGGTGGCTTACGCCACGAGTTCCTTCGGGTACACCAAGTCCGACGTCCTCCTCGCGGTGACCGTCGGATCGTTGCTGCAGTTCGCGGGGATGCTGGCGGGCGGGCACTGGTCCGATGTGGTCGGACGGCGAATCGCGATGCTGGTCCCGGCGGCGGGCCTGGCGCTCTGGGCGCCGTTGTTCTTCCTCATGGTCCGCTCGGAGAGTCTGCCCCTGCTCTACGTCGGCGTGGGCGTCGGCGCCGCGTTGCACGGTCTCCTCGCCGGTCCCGAGGCGGCTTGGATCGCGGAACTCTTCCCGACTCATCGCCGCTTCGCCGGGGCGTCCCTGGTCTTCCAGGGGTCGTCGATCATCGCCGGCGCGCCGGCGCCCTTCATCGCCGTCTGGCTCGTGGAGAACCACGGCACCACGGCCGTCGTGCTGTACCTCGTCGCGACCATCGCGGTCACCCTCGTGGCCTTGTTCTTCAGCGCCGAAACCAAGGGCGCCGACTTCGACGCCTAGACCTGCGCGGCACTCTCCTGTCACCCGCCCGCGCGCAGAATCTGCGAAGTGGGGGCGTCCCGTGGATCATGAAGGTGTTCCCTCCGCCGCAGCATCGAAGGGGTCTTGATGGCCAAGCCCAATGTCGCCGAGCAGTTCGTCCAGGTCCTGGTGCAGGCCGGGGTGGAACGGATCTACGGCGTGGTCGGTGACAGTCTGAACCCGGTCGTCGACGCGATCCGGCGTACCCCGGGCATCGAGTGGGTGCACGTGCGCAACGAGGAGGCGGGCGCGTTCGCCGCGGCCGCCGAGGCCCAGCTGATCGGACGGCTCGCGGTGTGCGCGGGCAGCTGCGGTCCCGGCAACACGCACCTGGTGCAGGGGCTCTACGACGCGCACCGCACCGGAGCGCCGGTACTCGCGCTCGCCTCGCACATCCCGTCCGGTCAGATCGGGACGGGGTTCTTCCAGGAGACTCACCCGGAACGGCTGTTCGTCGACTGCAGCGGATACTGCGAGCAGATCAGCCAGCCCACCCAGATGCCCAGGGTGCTGCGGATCGCCATGCAACACGCACTGTCCCGCGGCGAGGTTTCGGTGCTGGTGCTGCCGGGCGACGTCGCGCAGCTCGAGGCCACTTCGCCCACCGGGAGCGGGGCGCCGATCACCGAACACGGGACGGTCATGCCGCCGGAGCCTCAGGTGGCACGGCTCGCCGAGCTGATCAACGAAGCCGAAACCGTCACCGTGTTCGCCGGTGCCGGGGTGCGCGGCGCGCACGCCGAGGTGATGGAGCTCGCCGGGACGGTCCAGGCGCCGGTCGGCCACAGCCTGCGTGGCAAGGAGTGGATCCAGTACGACAATCCCTACGACGTCGGCATGAGTGGCCTGCTCGGCTACGGCGCCTGCTACCGGGCCATGCAGGACGCGGACCTGCTCCTCTTGCTGGGTACCGACTTTCCCTACGACTCCTTCCTGCCTCAGGCCAGGACCGTGCAGATCGACCACGACGCGACCCGGCTCGGCCGGCGTACCCCCTTGGAACTGGCCGTGCACGGAGATGTGCGGGAGACCTTGCGAGCCGTGCTGCCGCTACTCCGGCGCAAGACCGACAGGGCCTTCCTGGACCGCATGCTGCGCGACCACTGCAAATCGCTGGAAAACGTCGTCGACGCCTACACTCGCAACGTCGAACGGCACGTCCCCATCCATCCGGAGTTCGCCGCCGATCTCCTCGACGAACTCGCCGCGGACGACGCGATCTTCACCGTGGACACCGGCATGTGCAACGTCTGGGCCGCTCGCTACCTCACGCCCAACGGGCGGCGGCGGGTCATCGGCTCGTTCCTGCACGGCACGATGGCCAACGCCCTCCCGCACGCCATCGGCGCGCAGTTCGCCTACCCGGGGCGACAGGTCGTGTCGATGTCCGGCGACGGGGGGCTGGGCATGCTGCTCGGTGAACTGCTCACCGTCGTCCTGCACGATCTCCCGGTCAAGATCGTGACGTTCAACAACTCCTCGCTGGGCATGGTCAAACTGGAGATGCTGGTCGACGGCTTGCCCGACTACCAGACCGACCACCGCCAGGTCGACTTCGCCGCCATCGCCCGCGGCGCCGGCCTGCGTTCAGAGCGGGTGACCGAGCCGACGCGGCTGCGTGCCGCCCTCAAGGAGGCGCTGAGCCACGACGGTCCCGCGCTGGTGGACGTCGTGACGGACCCGAACGCGCTGTCCGTCCCGCCGCACATCACCGCCGGTCAGCTCGGCGGATTCGCGCTGGCCGCGAGCAAGGTCGTCCTCGAAGGCGGCGTCGGCCGGATGATCGACCTCGCCCGGGCCAACCTCCGCAACATCCCCCGACCGTGAACAACCACCGTTTGGCGGCCGGACACCGGTTCACCGTAGGGTGACCTTGCTGCCCGACCGTGAGGAGAAGCGATGTTCTGGACCATTCTGGGCTGGATTCTGTTCGGTCTGATCGCCGGGTTCCTGGCGCGAGCCCTGGTCCCCGGGAAGGACGACATCGGCGTGCTGCGGACGATCGTGCTGGGCGTTGTCGGCTCGGTCGTGGGCGGCCTGTTGTTCGGCCTGCTCACAGTCGGTCTCCGCGGCTTCCAGCCGGCCGGGTGGATCGGCTCGGTCATCGGCGCGATCATCGTCCTGGTCATCTACAACAAGGTGACCGGTCGCAAGAGCCGCACCTGACCTCCACGGCGCCTGCTCCTCACGTGGCGTCCGGATCGAACGGCGCTCGTTCTCCTGCGTTCAAGGGAGCGTCGGGGACACGGGGTGGGAGCGTGCCGGTCCTGTTCGCAGGTGTCCCGGTGCTTGCGTCGTCGAGCAGGTAGCGGCTGACAGCGGTTTTCGGATCGAGGGATCGCAGGGCGCGGAGGTCCTGCAGTGGTTTGCGGAGTTCCTGGTACTCGGTGCCGAGTTCGGTCCGCAGCTGATCCTGGGCGCCGGCGGCGAACTCCCGTGCCTTGGCCAGGGTCCGGGCCAGCCATCGGGCGGATTCCGGCAGCCGTTCGGGGCCGATGACGAAAAGTCCGGCGACCAGCAGGACCAGCAGGTGCTCGAGGCTGAGACCGAACATGTCAGTTCTCCCTCACCGCAACGTCGTTGCCGCCATGGTAGACCGATACCAGGCAGCGGCGGCGGAAGGTGGCGGGTGATGACGGTGCTTCGACGTCGGCGCGTGTCTGCGGCATGCCTGCTCGCGGTCCTGCTCGCGGGGTGTGGCGGGCCGAACGATCCCCGGCCGTCGGTGACGGGAGCGACCACCGCCCCGGTGACAGCCGTCGACGGGGACTACGACCCCGCGCGGTTCGCCACGCAAGTGAAGGCGCGAGCGGCCGAAGCCGCGGTGTCACCCCGGCTGGTGATGGCGATCCTCTACAACGAGTCGTACAAGCCGCATGATCCCGAGCTCGAACGGCAATGGCAGGAGCTGAAGCCGAACGCGTCGTTCGGGGTGGCCAACATGCACAAGGCGGCCTACGAGCAGACCCGGCGAGGACGAGCGTTCGCCGACCGGGCTTGGCGGGAACTGCCCGACGACTCGGACCTGGCGATCCGGGCGGAGGCCTGGTACCTGCACGACCTGGCCGCACAGCTCCCGGGCAAACGCGCCGGAACACTCACGACCGAGGAACTGCTCGCACTGGGCTACAACACCGGGCCCGGCAACATGAAGGCTTTCGCCCGCGGGACGAAGCCAGGCATCCAGGCCCAGTCCTATCTGGACACGCTCCACGCCAACTGGGGAAAGGCCGAGGAAGCGCTAAAGCCTGGCTGAGTCACGCTGGACCGGTTCCGCCGGTAGACGGCGCGCAGGTGGCTTGGTCGCCGCCCAGTTGCACTATTGCGGAGTCCGCGTCACTCGATCGACGCAATTCTCGACCGGGTAATGACCGCGGCGCGGTTATCGAACGTCCGGATGGGCGCAAACTGGCGAATTCGGATGCGGCCGTACCGTTCGAGAATTCCCTGCTCACGATCCGGCGATAATGTGGCGTTAGCCGAAACGGGGAGAAGTACCCGATTGGTGGATCTACCGGGGACCGGCCAGCCTATCGACGACTTCGATCTCGCGCGACTCCTGCCCGCGTCGAAACCTGGGCACAATGGTCAACGTAGCGCTCTGTCTGCGGCGGCTGTTGCTGGTCATGGGGAATCCGCAGGACCGGGAAGTCCGCCCTCTCGTATCGGATCATTACCGGGACCAGGCCGCGGCGACGACGCGGGCTCAGTCCGGCGGGTCGCCTCGGGTGCTGCCGATCGACGAGCTGGAGAGATCCTGGGCGGGTTTGGAGCGCACATCGTCTGCCGCGCGTTCCCGATCGTCGTCATGACCAGCAACGGAGAGCGGGAGTTCCCGCCCGCCACGGAGCGGATTTCCCAGTCCGATTCCGATGACCCGCCAGTAACTTTGTCGCCCGTCGAAAGAGTGCGCAGATTTCGTAGTGTCGCGTCGCCACCGGGCGCTACGCTCTGCGCAGTTACTCGCTGTGGTGCCGGTCCACATCGATGTGGCGAAACCAGTGAGACAGCAGTTCGTGCCGGAAGTGAGACCGGAACACCTCCTCGAACTTCTGTCGTCGGGGATCATGTACGCTCCCGGACTCAGGAAAGGGAAGTCCACTTGGGACGCAGGTGGGACCTTTGCTTTCCCGAGGCAGTCCGGGAATTGCTACTCAGCGGTGCGCGTCGGTCGGGAAACGGCCAGTATCGTCCGGGTGGTCCCACCCATTTCGGTGGCCGGATTCCGCTGCTCGGTCACCTCCGAGACGCCGTCGCCGACCCGAACCACACACCGGATCCGGTGCTCACCGTCGAGTCCTCGGCCGATGTGGAACTGGAAAGCGTGCGCATGCGCGTTTTCCGGCCCGTACCTGTCCCAGGCTGACCGTCTGCGGAACGCGGTACAAGACCCAGCCCCGTCGTAACCGTGTCTGAATCAACGCAGACATCCACCAAGACTGTGAGCTCAACATGCCTGAGACGGCCGAACGTCCATCTGCCTCGACACCTGTGACTCGTGGACGCTCGTCTCATCCTTCGGCCCCGGACACCGCCCGGACCTTTCCCACCCGTCAGCCCGAGGATCCGCCGCTGGTTTTCGGGAACGTCCCGCCGCGCGACCCGAACTTCACCGGTCGTGACGAGCTGCTCGACCAGCTCACCGAACGGTTGAGCAGCGGTGCCACCGCGGTGCTGCACGGTCTGGGCGGTATCGGCAAGACGCAGATGGCCACCGAGTACATCTACCGGCATCTGCGGGATTACGACCTCGTCTGGTGGATCGATGCCGCGCACACGACGCAGATTCGCGCCGGTCTCACCGAACTCGCCGGTCTCCTCGGCCTCCAGGGCGCGTCGGAGGCGAACATCGCCGTTCCCGCGGTGATCGAGGCGCTCCGGACCGGACGGCCGTTCCGCCGCTGGCTGCTGGTCTTCGACGCCGCGGAAAGCCCGGAGACCGTGCTGCCGTTCTTCCCGCGCAACGGTCCCGGCGAGATCATGATCACCTCACGAAACTCCGGTTGGACAGGCGTCGCACGCCGGCTGGAGCCGGCGGTGCTCAACCGAGACGACCGGTCGGTCGAGGAACCGAAGACCCGCAAACCGGCGGCGCGCCAGATCCCGCACACCTGCGCTTTCTTCTCCCCGGAACCGATCTCGCGCGACCTGCTCACCGGGGTCAGCCGCAGCTCGAACCTTGCTTGGCGGTTCAGGGGCCTGTTCGCGCCGAGGAGTGAGTCGCCTGGGAAGCATCACTTCGGGAAACCCTCTCGTGCCGGCCTGTCCGGCAGGCCGCGGGAGAAGGCGGCGATGGCGGCGGTGGGTGGTTCACGACATCACTTGATCATGGTGGCCGACGTGGCGGGGTTCGGGGAACCAAGCCGGACCGGGCCGGATCAGCGGGCCGTCCGCGAGGGGCTCTACGACGTCATGAAGACGGCGTTCGCTGCGACGGAGACCGCTTGGGAAGACTGCCACAGAGGTGACCGCGGCGATGGGATCCTCGTGCTCGTTCCCAGCGGAGTGGACAAGGCGGCGTTCATCCAGGCGGTACTGCCGATGCTGGTGACGCGGCTGCGGGTACACAACGATACATGCGCGAAGGAGCAGCAGATCCATCTTCGGGTCGCGTTGCACGCCGGGGAGGTCGGGTACGACCCGCACGGGTTCACGTCGTCGTCGCTGACGTTGGCGTTCCGGTTGTGCGACGCTCCGCCGTTGAAGGAGGCGCTCGCGATGTCGCCCGGGGTGCTGGCGGTGATCGCGTCGGAGTCGCTGTTCGGGGAAGTCGTCCGTCACACTCCCGGTGCCGCGCCCGCGACCTGGCGACAGGTGCCCGTGAAGGTCAAGGAGATCGACACGACCGGCTGGGTCACCCTTCCCGACCATCCCTACGTCGGCCACCCCTGATTCAGCTCTGCCGGACGCCCGGGCAAGGTACGCCGGGCGTCCGGTGCCGGTGCCGGTGCGGGATTTCACCGGACGGGCCTCGGTGTGCCGAGCGCCTGATCACGGGGGTTCGTCGAGGCGATTCAGGATATGCGTGAGGTCGCCTTCCGCGAGGAGACCTACGAGCACCTCGGTCATGTTGCGGATGCCCGGCTCCCGGACGATGAGGCCGTCAGAACACCAGAAGTAGCTGCCGTCCAAGGCTTCTCCTGTCCTGGCCCAGTTGGCCATGAGACGTTCGACTTCGGCGACGGTGAAGATGGTGGCGCTCCACCGGGACCCGTCCGGCAGGCGAACCTCGGCGTCGATGTTTTCCACCTCGGCCAGGTCTTCCGCCGCGGTGAGGCCCATGAACACGACTTCCAGACTTGGAGTCCGGACCCGGTAGATCGCTCCGTCCCAGCCGTGCGAGATCACGTCGATGTTCCAGTCCATTGTTTCCCTGCCGCGACCTTTCCCCATTTCGCCCCTCCCGGACACGATAGCTCATGAGGTATTCCGCGCAGGCCTTTCGGCCCTATGATGCGACTCCGCACAAAACCCGTGTTCCCGATCGGTTCGACTGAATGGCTGACTTCTGGCTGATTTTTGACGCTCGCGGCGGACTCGACGACACCAGACGAGCGAAAACGACAGCGAGGAGTCTGCTGATGACGGACAAACCCATTCTCGCTCAAGCGCTCAGGCGTTGGATTACGACGATATTCATCGTCGTTACCGCACTACTCGGTGTTCAGGGTGTCGCCGCGGCCGGAACGGATGATTATCCCGCCCCATGGCGATCGGCCGCCCAGGACTCGCTTCTGGATTCCTGGGGCTACTACAACCGCGAGTGCACGAGTTTCGTGGCTGAGGCTTCAGGATGACGGCAACACCGTCCTCTACGCGAGCAACGGTGCGACGTGGAGCCCGGGAACCGCGAGGGGGACGGCAGGCTCTGTCCGGGCCAGTACCTGCGTTCGTCGGACGGGAGGTATCGCCTCGCCTTGCAGAGCGACGGTAACGGAGTCGTCCACGGACCGGCCGGTGCACTGTGGACCACCGGGACAGGAGGACTCACCTAGAGCCTGCCCGGGAATTGGTCGCGGCTGCCGAACGACTTTCCCCAAGGAATCACGACAGAAGGTGTCGTGATTCCTTGGGAGGGTGGCCAGTGACCGCCGGGCAGGCCGGCGGTCACTGGCGAGGAGTGTACGGATGGGATCTCAGGCCAACCCCTGCATCGTGTTCAACGGTGACGCGCGGCAGGCGATGGAGTTCTACCTGGAGGTGTTCGGTGGCGATCTCCAGGTGGGAACCGCCGCGGACTTCGGTTCACCGGATTCGGCCGACGGCGACAAGGTCATGCACGCCCGGCTCGACACCGCCGCCGGGTACACGCTGATGGCCTGGGACTTTCCGGAGGCCCGGCCGGGCCATCCGGCTTACCGGCCGGGCAACAACGTCGCGGTCTTCCTCGGGGGAGACGATGCCGAACTCCGCGGCTACTTCGAGAAGTTGTCCGCCGGCGGTGTTGTCACGCTGCCTCTGGAAAAACAGGTATGGGGCGACGAAGCGGGTTCGCTGGTGGACCGATTCGGGATCAGCTGGATGGTCAACATCACGAACCAGTAGAGCCCTGACGGGCTCCCCGGAGCAGGGCCTCGACGAGCCCGCGTGCCTGGCGCGCCGGCCCGTCGGCGCCTTGCGACTGTACGGACGCGTAAACCCCTTCCATGACAAGGAAGATCTGGTCGGCGAGCACCGCGGGGTCCTTTGTGGCCAGTCGGGCGGTCAGCTCGCCGATCTTCTCGCGTACCCACGTCTTGGTCTCGACGGCCAGCACGTGTGCCCTGGCCGACGCTTCCGGCAACTCGGCCATCGCCATCAGGAACGGGCAACCGCGGCAGTGTTCCGGCCGGACCTGCTCGATGAGCGCGTCGAACAGCGACATGATCCGGTCAGCGGGCTCACCATCGGCCGTCGCCTCGACGAACCATTGCTTGTAGAGCCCGCTGGCGCGCTCGATGTACGCGGCGACGAGGTCGTCCTTCGACGCGAAGAGGCGGTACAGGGTCGTCGGCGCGACACCGGCCGTCGCGGCGATGGCGTCGACACCGGTGCCCTTGATGCTGTGCCAGTAGAAGAGGTCGTGCGCCACTGTCAGGACGTGCTCTCTCGTTTCCTTGGCAGTACGCCTCATGATCGCGTAGCTTACACGTTAGGGAACGATCCCTAACATCACTGGGGAGTGAATACCATGATTGTCGTTGCTGGGGCGACCGGGAACGTCGGGCGGGAAGTGGTCCGCCTGCTGGCCGAGGCCGGTCAGCCGGTGCGGGCCCTGACCAGGGATCCGGCGACCGCGACGGTGCCGGCCGGTGCCACGGCCGTGGCGGGCGACCTGACCGACCCGGCGACGCTGCGGCCAGCATTCGAGGGGGCCACCGCGTTGTTCCTGCTCAGCGGCTACTCGCCGGATATCTTCGGTGAGGCTTCGCGAGCCGGTGTGCGGCGCGTCGTGCTGCTGTCCGGCGGCTCGGCCGAGACCGGCGACCGGTCCAACGCGGTCGCCGGATACATGATCGAGACCGAGGACAAGCTGCGGGCGTCCGGCCTGGGGTGGACGATGGTGCGGCCGCGGATGTTCATGACCAACGCGCTGCAGTGGGCTCCCCAGGTGAAGTCCGGTGTGGTGCGGGCACCGTGGCCGGACGTGCCGTCGGCGGTGATCGACCCGGCGGACATCGCGGCCGTCGTGGCGAAGGCGCTCGTGTCAGCGGACCACGAGGGCCGCGAATACCCGGTGACCGGCCCGGAGGCGCTGCGGCCGGAGGAGCGGGTGCGGATCCTGGCCGAGGCGCTCGGCCGAGAGATCCGGTACGAGGCGCAGCCCGACGACGAGGCCCGCGCGGAGATGCTCACGCAGATGCCGGAGCAGTACGTCGACGCGTTCTTCAGCTTCTACTCGGACGGAAAGCTCGACGAGGCAACGCTCTTCCCGACGGTTCTCGAAGTGACCGGCCGTCCGCCGCGGACCTTCGCGGAGTGGGCCCGGGCCAACGCGGGGCGGTTCCGGTGAAAAAGGTGATCGTCACGCTTCTGCTGCTGGTACTGGTCGCCACACCGGCGTCGGCCGCCTCGCTTTCGGTCGGGCGGCACGCGTCGCCGAATCCCGGCTCGGTCAACGTGCTCTGGATCTCCGCGCCACGCGGCCTGATCCTGGTCGACGCGGGCCGCACACTGTCCGAGGCACGCAAGACGGTCGGCGAGATCCGTGCCGTGCACCGTCCGGTGGCCGGGATCCTGATCACGCACGCGCATCCGGACCATGTCGGCGGACTTGGTGTGCTGCACAAGGCTTTCCCGCACGCTCCGATGTACGCGTCGGCCGGGGCCATTCACGAGATCGAGACCGACTCGAAGGGCCTCTACGAGCTGACCAGGCAGTCCGGCGGCGGCGACTACCCGGGCCCAGGCGAGATGACCGTGCCGGATCACGTGCTCCGGCCGAACCAGCCGATCACGATCGGCGGCCTGCGGTTGGCGACCGCGGAGTTCGGCCCAGGGGAGACGGACGCGGAGACGGTGTTCTACGAGCCGTCCCGCCACACGCTGTTCCCCGGGGACATCGTGGCGAACCACATGACGCCGGCGTTGCTGGAGGAGCACACCTGTGGCTGGCTGTCCGACCTCGACCGGCTGCGTAGCCGCTTTCCCCGGGCGCGGACGCTGTATCCGGGGCACGGCGCACCAGGCTCCCTCGACCTGATCGACAAGCAGGAGCGGTACATCCGCGACTTCCGTGCGTTCGTGGCGCCGGCCGCCGCCGTGGACTCACCGGGCGGTGCGGCGGTCACGGCCGAGGAGTCGTCGGACGTCAAGGCCAAGGTGGCGGCGAAGTACCCGAACTACCCGAGTGTGGCGTCCCTGCCGACCCTGATGGACGTCAACATCACCGCGGCCACACCGCACTCGGCGGCCAACCACCCGCCAGCCGCGTACCCAACCTCTCAGGTCACTACACCTAGGAGCCGGCCGAGGGGAGGGTCGCGACGCGTCGGGCGGGCAGGGAAGACGCGTGGGCTACTCGGCGGATCGACGTCGCTTGTCGCGGATGTAGATGATCGCCGATTTACCGTCGCCGGGACTGCGGCGGTCCTGTTCGAACAGGGTGGTCGCGGTGATCAGGCCGCTGAGCTTGGAGTAGCCGTAGCTGCGCGGGTCGAAGTCCGGGCGTTGTTTGGTGATGATGCTGCCCACCGCGGCGAGTGCGGCCCAGCCGTCGTCGTCGGAGGCTGCCTCGACGGCGTTGCGCAACTGGTTCACCAGCGCTGTGTCGGCCTTCAGTTGCGCGGCTGCCGTAACGGTCGTTGGTTTTGGCTCCGCTTCTGCCGGCGCGGTGGGGTTTTGGGGATAGGTGAGGTTCTCGATGTAGATGAATTTGTCGCAGGCCGCGACGAAGGGCTGGGGTGTTTTCCGCTCGCCGAAGCCGTAGACGGTGAGGCCGGACTCACGCAGGCGCGCGGCGAGCCTGGTGAAGTCGCTGTCGCTGGAGACGATGCAGAATCCGTCGAAGCGGCCGGAGTAGAGCAGGTCCATCGCGTCGATGACCATCGCGGCGTCGGTGGCGTTCTTGCCGGTGGTGTAGGCGAACTGCTGGATGGGCTGGATCGACTGGGCGAGCAGGTGGTCTTTCCAGCCTTTGAGGTTGGTGCCGGTCCAGTCGCCGTAGGCGCGTTTGACGTGCGCGGTGCCGTACTTGGCGACCTCGGCCAGCAACCCTTCGGTGATCGAGGGTCGCGCGTTGTCCGCGTCGATCAGTACCGCGAGTCTGACTGTGTTCTCGCCGGCCATGGATCAGCTCACCCTCCGGTAAGTCGTCGGACCCTGGTGTCAGCCGAGATCATGCATCATCCGCCCCGGCATCGCACGGTCCGGGCATCGTCTTCTGCCGTTGGCTGCCTGAGCTCCGGCGAGGCGGTTGCCTGATCGGTCCACCCCGGCTGGCCGATCGTCCCCAAGAGCGCCGGATCCGGGCAGGGGAGCCGGCGTGGACCGTAGTTTGGTGTTTGTCGCACAAAAAGCGCGGTGGGGAGGAACACTGATGGTGCCGGGCATTGCGAGCCCTCCGTCGATGTCACCGGGACGGGCTCGATTCGTGCGGAACTGGACCGGCAGGCTGGTCGCGTTCGGCGAGTTCATCGACGGCTACGACCTGCTCGTCATCGGCGCCGCCGTCCTGTTCCTCAAGCCGTCGTTCCACCTCACCGCGTTCCAGGTCGGGCTGGTGACCGCGACGGCGTTCGTGGGTACGGCGCTCGGTCTGGTGGTCTTCGGTGACCTCGCCGACCGATTCGGCCGCCGGGTGATCTTCATGGTCAACCTGGTGGTCTTCGTGGTGGCGTCCCTCGCCGCCGCGTTCGTCCAGGACGTGTGGCAACTGGTCGCGGTCAGATTCGTGCTCGGTGTCGCGGTGGGCATGGACATCCCGACCTCGCACGCGTTCCTCACCGAGATCGCGCCCAAAGCCCGTCGAGGCCGGATCGCGGGCAGCTTGCCCAACATGATGTGGCTGTCCGGCGCCATCACGTCGGTGCTGCTCGCGCTGGCGCTCCAGCCGTTGTTCGGAAACGAGACCTGGCGGTGGCTGTTCGGCCTGGCCGCGTTGCCCGCGGCCGCGGTGCTGGTGGCGAGGCAGTTCCTGCCGGAGTCGCCCCGGTGGCTGAGTGCGCGCGGTCGCGGGGAGGAAGCACAGCGGATCTACGACGCGCTCGGGCTGGACCCGCCGAAACGGGAGGTTTCGGAGAAGCGCAGCTACCGGATGCTGGTGTCCGGCGGTGCGTGGCGACGGCTGGCGACGGTCACGGCGTTCTTCGCCATCCAGGCCTTCGGTGGCGCGGTGGCGACCGTCGCGGGGCCATTGATCATCAGCAGTACCGGCATCGGGGTCTCCAACACCCTGTACTTCTCCCTGCTCGGTTTCGTGGTGGGCTTGGCCGCCGTCGTGGCGGGCGCCGCGATCATCGACCGGGTCGACCGACGCCGGCTGGGCGTGTGGACGTGCCTCGGCGTGTTCGCCGCCGGGGTGGGCATCGCGTTCACCGGCGAGCGGGCAGGCGTGGGCCTGGTCGCCTTCTGGGTCGTGTACGCCATGCTTACGTGGCTCGGCCCGGGCGTGTTGTCCTGGGTGTGGAGCACCGAAGCGTTCCCGACTTCGTTGCGGGGGCTCGGATCCGGTATCGCCCAGTGCGTGACCCGGCTCGCGATCGCGCTCAACGTGTTCCTGGCGCCCATGCTGGCGCAGAAGCACGGCATCACGATCGTCGCGTGGTACGCCTGCGCGTTCCTGGTCAGCGCGGTGATCGTGCTGGTGTCGCCGTGGCTGGCCACCACCGGTGTCGAGCTCGAGGAGACCAATGGCGTCGAGTCCGGGAAGCCGGTGTGAAGATGAACAACCCAGGCCTCAGCGGGACCCGGCCGCGTCAGGCCCGGCAGGCCAACACGGCCGCCGTGCTCCAGTTGCTCGTCCAGCGCGGTCCGCTGGCGCGCGGCGACATCGCGAAGGAGTTGTCCCTCAACCACGGCAGCGTCAGCAGGATCATCGAGCCGTTGCTGTCCGCCGGCGTCGTCCGTGAACTCGCCGAGCAATCGGCCGGGGTCGGCAGGCCCCGGGTGCCGGTGGAACTCGACTCGTCCAGCCGGTACGCGGTCGGCGTGCACCTCGGCCTCGAACGAACCACGGCCGGACTGATCGACCTGGCCGGTCACTGCGTCAGGACGCGTGCCGAGAACCGCGATCCGGCGGACAGTGTCGCCACACTGCGGCAAGCCGCGGACCTGGCGGCGGAGATGGCGGGTTCCGCGCCGGGCCCGGTACTGGGCATCGGGGTGACCGCCGGCGGTGAAGTCGACCGCGAGACCGGTCGGGTCGTGCGCAACGACGTGCTGGGCTGGACCGACGTCCGGGTCGCCGACCCGTTGCGGGAGCGGACCGGGCTCGACGTCGTGGTCGACGGCAACGTGTGTGCCCTGCTGGGCGCCGAGCTCACCTTCGGCGCTGGACTGGGACAGCACAACGTGTCATACCTCTTCGTCGGCAACGTCGCGGAGACAGGGTTCCTCAGCCGGCCGGCGGATGCGAGCTCGAACGGCATCATCCAGGGCGGCTTCGGCCGCCTTCTGGTGCCCGGCCTTACCGATGGCGGTCACGCGCGCTTCGGCGAGCGCGGGACGGACGTAGCGCTGCTCGCCGCGGCTCGAAACGCCGGGCTCGCGGTGACCTCGCTGACGGACCTGATCCGCCTGGCGGACACGGACACGGTCGCGAGCGGGCTTCTCGACGCGCGCAGCGCCCAGGTGGCTCTGGTGGCCGACACGGTGTACGACCTGATGCGGCCGGACATGATCATCCTCGGCGGTAGCGGCGCGCCCTCGGACCGATGGCTCGAAGCGGTGCGCGACCGCGTCGAGACGACTCCGCCACAGGCGCTGGTCCGGCCACGGTCCCGAGGCAATCCCTTGGTCGCCGCCGCGGCGGGACTCGTCGTGCGCGCCTTCTTCACCAAGGGGACGGCCGGATGGGTCGCGTGAGCGGGGTGGTGGTGCTCGGCGGCGCGGGCGGTATCGGCTCGGCCGTGGTGAGCGCGCTGCTGGCGGAGGGGCGACAGGTGGCGGTGGTGGACATCGCGCCATCGCCGCCGGAACACGCCGACGTGTCGTGGATCCAAGGCGACGCGACCGATCCAGCCGTGGTCGGCGCCGCGTTCGACACCCTCGGCAGCGTGACCGGTCTGGTGCATTGCCTGCTGAGCGAGCATCGCGCCCCTTTCACCGAACAGACGACGGACGCGCTGCGCAGGGTGCTGGACGTCGGCGCGGTGTCCGCGCTGGAGCCGTTGCAGCAGCTGGTCGCCCGTGCCGGGGGAAGGCCGTGCGCCGCGGTGCTGGTCAGTTCGATCCACGCGGGCCTGGCCTGGGGCGGGCAGGCACCGTACGCGATGGCCAAGGCCGCGCTGGAAGCGCTCGGCCGCGCCGCCGCCGTGGAACTCGGACCGCGCGGGCTGCGGTGCAACGTCGTCCGGCCGGGGTTCGTCAGGGTGCCGCGTAACGCGCACCGCTGGCAGGACGCGGCCACCCGCGACGCGCTGACCGGCCTGCAGCCACTCGGCGAGCTCGCCGGGCCGGACGACATCGCGCGCGTGATCGCCTTCCTCCTCGGCGACCAGGCCAGGTTCGTGTCCGGTGAGACCGTCACCGTGGACGGCGCGATGACCGCCGCGCTGCCCGAGCCGCCGGCATCGTGATGTCTCGCGATCTCAGCCGATGAGGACGTTCTTGGAGAACAGGTTCGCTGCGCGCGAATGACGCGGCTGTCACCTTTCCGGAGCGCGGGGTCGAGATCGGCGGCATCGATCGTCGAATTCCTTGACATCCATGACGAATACGGTGAGGTGCGCGGAATACCGGTACCGCGCCATCGACGATTGTCCTGCCGCTCAAAGTGATCCGCACCATCGGTGTCCCCTGCGGCCGCACCCAAGTGATCGGTTCCGCGACCTCCGGAAAGTTAGCTTCGACTTCCGGTCAAGCCCAGACACCATGCCGCGCACTCCCGAGGAAACGATGCGCCGACTGCTGGATCTGATGCTGGCCAAGGACACCGACGCCGTCGCCGACTTGTGGGCGGAAGACGGCACCGCCGAATTCCCGTTCGCCGCCGGGGCCTCGCCGCGCCGGCTGACCGGACGGAAAGAGATCCGCGACTACCTGGCCGGCTTCCCAGAGGTATATGACCTGCGAGAGGTGCCCCCGATCACCGTGCACCGCACGCAACTGCCGGACACCGTTGTCGTGGAGTACCACGCGGACGGGCAGTCGGTGCACACCGGAGAGCCCTATCGGATGGATTACATCGTGGTGATCATCGTCCAGGACGGTTTGATCACCCACTTCCGGGACTACTGGAGCCCGCTGGCCAACGCTACGGCGGCCGGGACACTGCCCGAGCTGCTCGACTCACTGCGCTCGGGGACTGCCCGATGACCTGGCCGTGGTTGAGCCGGCGACTTCTCGCCTGCCGGGCCGCGACCGGTAACGCGCTCTCATGCCGCAGGTCGCGCGTTCGGAGAGACGCGCGCACATGCCGATGAGCGCACCTTTGGTGTGACCGGCGTCCGGTCGTGCCGCCGGTTGGTTTGCATGGGATGCCGGCGTGGCCGGTACCGGGCCGAGCACGTTGTCACTGAGACAGGTCCATGGTGTCGGCCCATTGTGTGACGGCTTGGTGGTAGTCGGGTGCGTTGGGTGCGTAGTTGATCGAATGGCCGTAGCCGGGCAGTACGTAGGTCCGCAGTTGTGCCGCTGCGGAGTAGTACGGCGCCTCGGACCGGAGCAGACCGGCCGAGGAGGTGCAGTCGGTCGCGAGCGGGCCACAGAGACCGCCGTCCCCGCCGCCGAGCACGACCAGCACCGGCACTGTGATCTGCCAGGTGTAGGGGAGCACCGTGGTGAGGGCGGCCGCGTCGAGCAGTTCGCCGGGGGCGACGACGTCCTTGGTGGCCTCGTCGTAGGCGGTCATTTCGGGGACGTCGAGCCCGGGTGAGTGGAATGCCGCGTATCTGGTGCCTGGCTGGGTGGTCAGGTAGGTGGGGTCGAGCCCCCGCTGCGACATCACCGGGTCGAGCGCGACGGGGATGAACGAGCCGAGAACGATCAGCGCGCCGGGCGGATTGATGTGGTGTGCCAGTCCGGTGATCAGCACGCCGTCCACGTCGTGGTAGGTGCCTGCTTCAAGCACGGTGATGGCGGAGCCGAGCGAGTGGCCGCCGAGAATCACCTTGTCGAACTGCGAGCCGAGGTCGCCGTGCCGGATCGCCTGGATCACCTGGTGTACCACGTTGGCTTCGGTGAACGCGGTCAGCAGTGCGCCGGGCGGTTTGGAGGCGGCGCCGGTGCCGAGCCGGTCGATGGCAAGGGTGGCGTAGCCGGCGTTGTTCATCGCGAGCCGGAACGAATGGGTTTCCGGGGTGAGTGCGGGGTCCCAGTACACACTGTTGTAGGTGGCGCCTGGGACCAGCACCTGAACGGTTCGTGCGCCTCGCGATGGTTCGCACAGTCTTCCGTGCACGATCTGGGGAAGCAGCCCGGCCAGTTGCACGGGGATGGTCACGTCCTGGCAGGACGCCGTATCGGCCTGAGCCTGCGCGGGGGTCAGCAGTGACCCGGCCAGCAAGATGGCGAACGTCACCGCCCCGGCACGGCGCAGAGAATGACGCTTCACTCTGCCATGACGCCAATGCATGAAAACAAACCTCCACTGAAATAGCGTGTTTCGACGATTATCGGAAGCGCGGGACGACCGTCATCGGCAGCCGGCTCGGGTACGCGGTGGTCGTGTACTTCACCCGGACCGGCTCGCCAGGGACGGGAACCAGCCGCCATCGCGCCGTGATCGTGGCCACGACGATCGCGATCTCGGTCATGGCAAAGGAGTTCCCGATGCACTGGTGGGCACCCGCTCCGAACGGGATGTAGGCGCCGCGGGGCAGATCCATGGCCCGCTCGCCCGCCCAGCGGTCCGGGTCGAAACGATCGGGGTGGTCGTGGAACCTCGGATCGAAATGCATGGCGTGCGGGCTGATGATCACCTCGGTGCCCGGTGACAGGCGCACACCGCCGAGATCGACCTCCGCGGCGACCCGGCGCATCAGGATCCACAGTGGATACATCCGCAGGACCTCGTTGATGACCTGCCGCGTGTAGACCAGCCGTGGCACGTCCTCGGCGGCGGCCTCTCGGCCGCCGAGCACCTCGTCGATCTCGTCGTGGAGCTTCTGCTCGACCTCGGGGTGCCGGGCGATTTCGTGGAACAGCCAGGACAGCGCGAGCGCGCTGGTCTCGATTCCCGCGGTGAGCAGGGTGATGACCTCGTCGCGCACCTGCTCGTCGGTCATCCCCTCACCGGTGTCGGGGTCCCTGGCCAGTAGCAGCATGGACAGCAGGTCGCTCTGATCGGCCTGCTCGGCACGCCAGTTGTCGATGAGCTCCTCCACGATCGTGCGCATGCGGTCGACGGCGCTGTCGAACCGCCGGTTGGCCGGAATGGGGAGCTTCTCGACAAACGCCGGCGAGAGCAGGCGGATCATGCCGTACTTGAGGATGACCGGGATCGACCTGCGGGCCTCTTCGATCGCGGTCTTGCCCAGTTCGGTGGAGAAGAGCGCCTCGCCGACGATGGCGACCGCGAGTGCCTGCATGTCGTGGTCCACCTCGCGCACCTCGTCCGGCCTCCACGGTCTGACCAGATCGGCGGCCGCTCTCGTCATGATCCCGGCGTATCCCGCGATGGTGGCGTGGTGGAAAGCGGGTTGCATCAACCGGCGCTGCCGTAGGTGAAGTGCACCGTCGGAAAGAGCGAGTCCGTTGCCGACGAACGGGCGGAACTTCTCGAACATCGCGCCCTTGCGGAAATCGCTCCCGTCGGTGACCAGCACCTGGTGCGTCAATTCCGGACTGGTCAGGAAATACGTTTCCATCGGGCCGAGGTAGACCCGTACCACGTCTCCGTGCGCGTGCAACGACGACGTGAATCCGAAGCGACGCCGCAGCATCGCCGGAGTGTGTCCGATCAACGGCCATCGACCGGGCGCAACCGGTACAGGCATCCGCACTCCATCGCCGACGTGGAAGGGAAGAGGACACGCTAGCGCCATTCGGCGGCAGCCCACAGCACGCGATCAGGTGAATGCGCAGCCGCGACCCGATCATCATGCCGGGCTGAGTAAGCTCGATGACTCTCCGAGGAAAAACGATGGGATCGGGGTGTTGACACTGACGCGACTGCCGGACTGGGTCCCGCCGGGCACCGACGAAACGGTGCCCAGCGCCGCCCGGATGTACGACTACATGCTGGGCGGTGGCCACAACTTCGCCGTCGATCGCGAGGCCGCCACGCGGGCCGAGCAAGTCGTGCCCTACGCCCGGGGTGTGGCGAGGCTCAACCGCGCGTTCCTCCGACGGGCTGTCCGGTTCATGATCGACCAGGGCGTCCGCCAGTTCCTCGATATCGGTTCGGGCGTGCCGACCGTCGGCAACGTGCACGAAATCGCGCAGGACGCAAACCCGGAATGCCGGGTGGTGTATGTGGACCACGATCCCGTCGCGGTCGCGCACAGCGAACTGATTCTCGCCGGCAACGACCACGCCACCGCGCTCAAGGCCGACGCCCGTGACCCCTCACGGATCCTCGGCGATCCTCAGCTGCGTCGGCAGCTGAATCCCGACGAGCCGATCGGCATGCTGTTCCTGTGCATGCTGCACTGGATCCAGGACGAATCCGACCCGGCTGGCCTCATGCGCCACTACATCGACGCGATGGCTCCCGAAAGCTACCTGGCGATCACGCACATCACCGAGGACTACCAGCCCTACCAGGTTCGGGAAGCACTCAGGATCGCGACAAAGGGCGGTGACCAGGTCACGTCACGCCCGTACGACGAGGTGCTCACCATGTTCGGCGACCTCGAACTGCTCGAACCCGGCCTGGTCGGGTGCGGCACCTGGCGCCCTGCCGGGCCCGGCGACATCGCCGAAGACCCGACACTGAACCAAGTCCTCTACGCCGGAGTAGCACGCAAACCCTGAAGCGGGACGCCGGAGCGGCCCACAACACTACCCGAACGGCCGTTGGCCTGAAGTTACTGTCCACTCAGGACAGTGAGACTCACCGGCCTTGAACCGGACCGGCCCGTCCACCGCCGATGAGGGAGCCGATGTCGGTCACCGGTCCCTCGTCGCCGGTGAACAGCGGGCCCATTCCCAGCTCGACGCCCGCTCGCTGCCACCACCGTGCCTGCGCGCTGGTTTCGAGATCACCGGCGAGCACAGTGATCCCGGCCTGGCGAACCAGTGCGATCATCGTCCTCGCCCCGGCGACGGCGATCGAGTCTTCATCGACGGCACGCCACACGAGACGAGAGTCGAGGCGTACGGCGCGTACCGGGAGGTCTTCAACCAACGCCAGCTCGCCTGGCGTCACGCCGAAGTCGAGCAGTACCACTCCGATCCCCAGGGCGGCGAGCACGCGCGCGTTGTCGACAAGCTCATGCCCGGCTACGAGCAGTGCCCCGGCCGGCAGGCCGAGCCACAACCGGTCAGCGGTCTGCGCGGCGCTGTCGAGAACTCCCCGGATCGTCCCGGCAAGCCGAGGATCGGCCAGCTGGTTCGGTGTCAGTGGTACCAGCAGCGGCATGTCCGCGCCGCCGCCCGCGGCCTTGTCCGTCCAGCCACGCTGGACCAGCCACTCGCCGAGCGCGCCGATCAGTGCGGTGCGCTCGGCGAGTTCGAGATACCGTTCCCTCGGCAGCAGCCCCAGCTCGGGATGTTCCCACCTCAACTGCGCCGCGGCCCCGAAGATCTCGCCGTCGGCCAGACATACCAGTGGCTCGTAGCCGATGCCCAGCTCGCCGTTCTCCCAGGCGCCGGGCATGGTGGCCACCAGGCCGATGGCCTCCCTGGCTTGGACGTCCCATACCGGGTCGTACCGTTCCCACCGGCCGGGCCCCTTGCTCTTGGCCCGCCGCATCGCCAGGTCCGCCGAACGCAACAACTCGGCTGGTTCGACGTTGCGGGGAAGGTCTTCGACCACACCGAAACACGCGGTCACCGCCAGGCCCTTCTCATCGATATAGACCGGTTCCGACAGCGTCTCGTTGATCCGCTCGATCATCGTGAGGACGTCCGGCGTGCTCGCCGAGTTCTCCATCAGAATGCCGAACTTGTCACTCTCGAACCGCGCTACCATCGCGTTCTCGCCCGCCACCACGGACCTGAGCCGGTCCGCGGCGATCCGCAGCAGTCTGTCTCCCGCACTCCTGCCGAGACCATCGGTGACCAACGAGAACCCGTCGAGATCCACGTGGTACAGCGTCGCCGGATTCGGCTGGTGCAGCACATGCTCAAGGTGCGAGCTGAAGAACTGCCGGTTCGGCAGTCCGGTGAGCATGTCATGCAACAACTGGTGTCGAAGCTGGTTCTGCAGGAGCGTCAGCTCCGCGTCGTCGGCCACGATCGTGACGTAGCCGTGCGAACCGCGCAAAAGCGAAGCGGTCAGCGTGGCCTGAAACAGGTCGCCGTCCTTGGTGACGAAGCGCGGGCGCGATCGCAGCCGGTCGATCTTGCCGTCCTGGAGATCGCGGTAGCCGTCCAGCAGTAGCGGCCGATCGGCCTCGTGCACGAACTCGACCAGGATGCGGCCCGCGACCTCGCTCGACTCTCGGTCCAGTATCCGGTGCAGGGCGGGATTCGTGCGGACGAGTCGCCCATCGGGCCCGGTGACCGCGATCCCACTCGGCGAACCGAGGAAGATCTCGTCCAGCTGGGCCTCGCTGGCCCGCCACTCACGCTGCGACTCCCGGACCGCGTTGAGCAACGCCTGGTCACTCGTGCCCCGCTGCTCGACGGTCGCGGAACGGATCGCCTCCACGTAACCGGACGCCAGCGCACCGAGCAACCTGGCGACGTGCTCCGGTAACCGATCGGCGGAGCGTGAATCCGCCGGCGCCAGTAAGGCTGCGGCGAGCACGTCCACCGTGCACTGCAGGCTCGTCTTGCCGACACAGCGCATCCGGACGAGTTCGGCGCCGACCTCCGCCGCGCTCTCGATGGCGGGCCGGTCCCCGGCCACCGCCTCGAGCAACCGATCGAGCAGGCCGAGCAACTCTCGTTCGATCCGGTCGTGCGACAAGGGCAGGTAGGTGGTGCTACTGACGAGATAGGCCCATTTTCGCGCGACCTTGACGCGTTCCCGCCGCGACGCCAGAGGCTGCGTTCCGGTGGGCCGCTCCTGTTCACCGGAAGGTAGTGGCCTGGTCATGACGCTCGACCCCTTGATCTCCGTGTCCTCGACCGGCCGCTTTCACCGATTCCGCTTTTCGTCCGAGATCGGCCAGGGTACGGCAGACGCACCACGGGGTGATGCCCTGGCGGATCGTCTTGGCAACGCCGCCGTGGATATGCGAATCAATTTCGGGGATTTCCGAAATGTCGCCCGTTCTGCCCCGTTCTGCCGCAATGCGCGGCCGACTGTCCCAGCTCGATCAGCGTGAAGTCCTCGTACAATACCTCGACCTCATGGTAGCGGACCGCGACGGTCGCCCCGATTTCCCGGATGCCGAGCATGATCTTCTCGGTCTGCTCCGCGGCGTACCGATCGACTCCGAAATTGTGCGCACCGCCAGTGGGCAGTCGCGTTTCCGGGCCTCATCCGGCCTTGTCGTGCCGATTCCCGGAGGCGCCTGGTCTTGGTCCTTTGTGGTGGTGCCGTCACCGTGCAGTTCGTTCGCCTTGAGGAAAAAGCGTACTCACTACCGCCGAGTTCGTGGCTGGTCCATCGGTGTGACGGCGCATCAACCGATGGAGTGAACCTCGGTCTGCTGGAAAATATTTCCCGACAGGCCCGAAGTTGGTGAATCGCTTCCTTGTTGCCCGGGAGTTCTTTTTTTCGAAAGCATCAGTCTTCGACTGTCGCCGATCGTCCATCGTTTCAGCGCCGGGAATCGCGACTCCCGAAAGGATCTTCGAGGACGTCGAAAGCCGCTGTTATTTCGCGGTCGCACTACCGCGACCCATACGAGGTTGGCCGGCGTACTGAACAACGCCGGCACGTGCACGGACGCTCATGCAGCTGAGCGTGCGTCCGTTTCCGTGAACGTTGTGGATCGTGAGGCGTCGAGGCTGAGACGCCCGTTCGGCCCGCCTCGGACGGCGGCACTGACGTGGTCGTCCTGCCCGTCGTCTTCCCAACCACATTCTTCGCAGATTTCGTATCGGCCTCTCTCGCTGAGGGTTGTGTGGCCGCAGCAGGGACAGGTGCAGGGCCCGCCGCCGGTTGGGGCGAAGACATTCCTCTGTCTCGTGTAGACCTTGAACCAGGCGGTTCGCCGGCCGATCAACTCAGCCTCCGACAGAGTCGGATCATCGCCCGGCCCGCGCACCACGGAGCGCCTGGGCCGGTGTGAAGTGCCGGCCTCTTCGGTTCGATCATCGAACACGCGACAAGGATGCTGGTTCGTGGCCACTCAAAGCGAGTTGGTTCGACCGCGAAGATCACGTCATAGTCGTAGGTGCCGGTCAGGTCGCTCCGGTGAACGCACGGACATGCCGAGTCGCGGACAGAGGCGACGGCATTTCGGCAGACCGGCAGGGTTTGAAGGACAACGGGCAGGCAACCCGACCCGGTTTGGCTGTCGTGTCGAGCGCGATCAGGCTGCGGCCGATGTGTCAGGATCGTCGCGTGGACGAAGCCGAGCTCGTGATCGGACCGGAGTCAGGCATACCCGTGGGCGAGCTGCTGGCGCTCTACGAGGCGGTGGGCTGGTCGGTCTACACCGACTCGCCCGACCTGCTGCAGGCAGGCGTGGCCGGGGCTTCCTGCGTAGTGACCGCGCGCCAGAGCGGGAGACTGGTCGGCCTCGCTCGCGCGTTGTCCGACGGGGCGACCATCTGCTACCTGCAAGACGTGCTCGTGCACCCGGCCGAGCAACGCCGCGGGATCGGCCGCGCTCTCGTGAAGGCAGTGCTGGACCGCTATCGCACGGTCCGGCAGAAGGTCCTGCTGACCGACGACGAACCGGGCCAACGCGCCTTTTACGAGAGCCTGGGCTACACCGAGATCCGCGACTACGGGCCCGGCACGCTGCGCTCCTTCGTCCGTTTCGACGACGGCACCTGAGGCCGGCGGCCCTCGGGCGATCCCACCGGCGGGACACGCCTTGAAGAACTCTCAGGCGCAAACGACGGTACCCGGTCCACTGCCCGCAGCCCCCGCCGAGCGAAACACCGACAACTCCCGCTTCTGCCGCGATGAGAACCCTTCGGGCAGGCGGCTGTACGCACCCACGCTGCCCGGTCGCCGCAGCCGCCAGGCTCACCCCCAGCCGAGGAAATGCCACGAGTTTGAGACTGATCGTGTGACGTCATCGTGAGACAACGGAGAACGCCCAGGTCGCACGAGATCGACATGTCATCGACGGTGAGAACCTACCCGACGACTACGGCCAATTTCGCAATCTCACGAGCGATGTCGTGCGAATGTCGCATGCGGCGTGGTCGAGGTCGACGCCAACGGCGACCCGGTCGCTTTGGAAGAGAAGCCGACGGCGCCACGTTCGAACGTCGCGGTGACCGGGCTCTACCTCTACGACAACGACGTCGTCGACATCGCGGCGCACCTCACGCCCTCGTCGCGCGGCGAGCTGGAGATCACGGACGTGAACCGGCACTACCTCGACCGGGGCAAGTGCCGTCCCGGCGTGCTGGCCCGCTTCCGGGCAGGCGATGACATCGCGGCGACATCGGAGCCGCACTTCGAGCCCAGAGGGAGTCATGACCACCAACGAGAGAAGTGGTCCGGACGCCGTGGTCCTCACAGACAAGCCCGAACCCAGCGAGACTCCCGCTCGATCGAGCGATCAGGTGAGGGGCCGGACGCTGGTGCTGGTCGTGCTGTGCCTGGCGCAGTTCAGGTGCGTCCTCGACGACACGATCGTCAACATCGCGCTGCCGTCCATTCAGGCCGACCTGGGCTTCTCCGGGACCAGCCTGCAGTGGGTACTCAACGGATACCTGCTGACCTTCGGTGGGCTGCTCCTCTTGGCCGGTCGCGCGTCCGACCTGTTCGTGCGACGGACGGTCTTCCTGACCGGATTGACCGTGTTCGGGCTGGCCTCGCTCACCTGGGGTCCGCGCTCGTGACCACGCGCGTCGTCGGCCAGCCTCTCAACGAAGCCCAGCAGATGGCGCGTCACTGACCACCGACCGGCCACCGTCGTGGCCCGGGCTGTCCGGCTCGCGAGGGACATCCGGATCCCGATCGCGGTCCAGACCACGGGCCACGGCATGGGAACGAGCGCCCCGAACGTAACCAGCCGTCTTGCGGTGGTGGCAGCCGGTGACCATCGGCCGCGGATACTCCTGCACGAATCCGACGGCCAGGCGTTCGCCACGCCTCAGTGTCCTGTCCAGCACCAGCTCCGTCAGGGAGAAGCCCTCGTCGTCGAGGGTGAGCACCGTGCCCGGACGGCAGTGGCCGCTCTCGACCACGACCGGCGGCGGAACACCCGGCCGGCTCCTGGCCGCGACGATCATCGTGCGCGTCCGATCCTGCCGGGCTTCGGTCAGCTCCCGCACCACGATCCGCCGGGCGCACCGGTCCGCCGTCACCTGGAACGTCTCACGCAGATCGAGTTTGCGGACCGGGTTCTCCAGCCTGTCGCGGAATTCGTCCAGCAACGGACGCAGGAAGGCCGGGTGGCCCCACCCCCGGTGAAAGCGGTCAAGGGGTTTGGCCGACCGGACACCGCGGCCCCGCGGCCGCCGGGAACCGAGCAGCCGGTGCAGCACTCCGGCGTCGAGCGAGAGCACCTCTTCGAGGATTCCCACCGCCCGCAGCGCCTCCACGAGTTCGTCGTTGTCGGTCATGGTTCGCCTCGCCGCGACAGTCTGGGGCGGATCCGCCCGCCGCGCCACCGTCCTTCGCCGGGTCGACAGCGGCCGGTGGGGTGATCTCGCAGTGCCGCGAAAGCCACTTCGGGGACAAGAGATGTCCTGAAAGTGGCTTTCGCGAGACGATCGGTCAGGGCGCTTCACGAACGGCGAGCGGTCCTGGACCGAGCGCGGATTCTCATAGCTCACCCAGATCTTCCTCTCCGGGTTCCGCTGGCAGGTCGTCGACGCTCTGTCTCACCGGGTGGCTGCTACGGTGCCGACGCCTAGGTACCCGATGCGGTCGTGGCGGTGCCGCCGTCGATCGGGATGATGGTGCCCGTGAGGTATGACCCGGCCCGGCTGGCGAGGAACACGGCGATACCTGCCATGTCGTCGTCGCGGCCGAGCCGGCGCAGAGGAGCCTTCGCCGCGATCGTGTCGCCGATGGCATCGATCGTGGCCGCCATCATCTGCGACGGGAACACTCCTGGGGCTACCGCGTTCACCGTGATGTGCTGTGGGCCCAGTTCCCTCGCCAGCACTCTGGTGAGTTGATGGAGTGCCGCTTTACTGCTGGCGTAGGAGTAGTTGGGCGCCTCGGCGACGTGGATGGCGGCGATACTGCCGATGTTGATGATCCGCGCGGGATCATCGGCGGTGCCCGCCCCGCGCAGCGCGGGCAGCAGCGCCTGCGTCAGCCAGAACGGCGACTTGAGGTTGAGGTCGATCACCGCGTCCCAGGCCTCGGCGGGGAACGTCTCCAAAGGCTCGCGCCACATCGCTCCCGCGTTGTTGACGAGGATGTCCAGACGTTCCGAGCCGGCCTTGACCAGATCAGCGAGATGCTGACATTCGTCGTACCTGGACAGGTCGGCGGGGATTGCTTCGACGTCGCCGAATTCGGACAGTAGACGCTGTGCCTCCGCGCACGTGTCCGCCTTGCGTGAGCTGATGACGACGCGGGCGCCCGCCTGCAGAAGGCCGCGCGCGATCATCATCCCGATGCCCCTGGTGCCGCCAGTGACAAGCGCGTACTTCCCACTCAGATCGAAAAGGTCTGAGTGAGTGGTGAACTGGTTGTCCGTCATTGGTCTTCGTTCCTTCTGTCGTGGAAGCATGTGCCGGCACGGTCGCGCGTTCGGTGCGGCTGAATCGAACTGATGGGGTTAAAGTCGCCGTGCGTGCCTTCCGCGGACTCATTACGTCTTCTCCGTCTATTGAGTCGAAAGGCAAATGTGATAGGTCGCGAAAGTGGCTTTCGCGACCTGCCCAGCCACTGGGGACATCATTCCGGCCAGGGCGACTTTGCCTTTCGGTCCGATAACCGGGAGTCGACTCAAATAGATTGACAGGCGTCCTGGATTTCTGGGAGACCCTGGTGATACAGGTACTGTGAGAGCCTTCCTTGTTTGGAGCGCCGGCGCATAAGTGTCAACGTGGTGCTGAGAACGACGGCTGTGCGGCGGAGCGACGTCGACAGTTGGACCGTCCGACCTCGGTGAGGCGGGTTTCGGCGGTTGGATCGGCACCCGTACGACGGACAGCCTGCGGTAGCCTGCACGCCACCGACGGGGAGGACAGGTCGCCGCCGTGATCGTCATGGACAATCTCACCCTGCAAGGTGCCTTACGTGTGCTTGATCCGGATCTTCGCCACGCACCAGGGCTCGCGGACCGCACTGGCGCGGGCAAATGGGACTATGAGCTGAATCAGGACCTTCGCCGTTGTGTGGATCTGGCGTGTCTCGGTCAGCTGGTGCAGAACATCGTGCTGTTCGACGAGATCGGCACCGGCCGCGGTCTGCTGCGGTCGTGGTACCCGCGGCCCCGCCCGGTGCAAAGGTTCCGTCCCAGGGCACTGTGGCCAGAGACGACGATGGCGGACCCCCTGAGTTTTCCGCCGCAATTCGACGGTCTGAACGCGGTCCTGTCCGTGGTGGAGGACGGCGACTGGCTGGAATCCGTGGCAGCGGCCGCCGTCGTCGCACGGGAGTGCGTGGACAGTGAACTGTTCACCCACTACATCGTCCAGCTGGCACGCGAAGGAGCGCTCGGCACGTTCCTGGACATCACCAGCGCTTACTTCGAGACCGGCTACTCCGATAGCGGGATCTTCCCGGACCTGGACGAAACAGTGGACTTCGAGCACCTGCTGTATCTGCTCAGGGACGAACGTGACGCGGCCAGGCCGGTTGCCCGCGCTATGGGCGGCGAGGCCACGACGGTCGGCGAGGAAAGTGTCGAAGCGCTCAAGGAACGCGTCCGCGTCCTGGAGAACGAAATCCGCGCCTCGAAGAAATACGTTCGGACCCTGAGAGTGACTACCACTGCCGCCGAGGCGTTCATCGCGGCCGAAGTGTGGGCTCGGCAAAGGCAGGACAGGAGCAAGGCGGGCGCGGACGAGTTCTTCGGCATCCCGGTAGCGGGCTCGAATCTGGTGGAAAAGAAGTTCGCCGAACGCGACATGCTTCGCACCGTCTGCGCCACTCTCTACTACCAGCACCTGGCCGATTCGATGGCGGCCTCCTACATCCCCCATCCGCTGCGTGCCCCGTTCGCCCTTCTCCAGGAGACGGCCGAGAAGCACAGCGGAGGCGTCAGTGAGACGGAGACGATGTCGATCCTGGAGTACCTGCGCGCGTGCCGCGCCCGTGAGATCAACCGGGTCGTCGCCGCCCGCGGTGCCTCAACGGGGTTGCACGTCGACATCGAGCTGCCGTTCGTCCTGAATGCTGTCCTCCACGAAGTCGACTCCGCCAGGGGCGTCATCGAATCGGCGCTGAGTCTTCGCGAAAGCAAGAAGGCGAGAGACCTGCGATCGTGGTTCACCGAGCTGCACCTCCGGGTGGCTCAAGGCGACATCGCCTTGAGCGAGCTGGAAAGCAAGCTGGACGACCTGCGCAGCGCCGTCCGGAAGTGGCAGCCGTCCGGCGGGCGGGCCGGACACCCCGAGGTTCAGGTGACGGCGGGCCTCAATCTCGGGTTCGTGTCCGTGCAGGCAAGCGCCAAGATGCAGCCTTCACCGCGGCTGCCGAAACCGCCCAGGAGGCTGCGATTCCTCCAGGACCTCAGCCGGATCAGCGACACCACCCCGCGACTCGGGCCTGTCCTCAGCCGTGTCTTCGGCGACGACATGGCACGATCCTGGGCAACCGGTCAAGCGGTCTTCGCACGCGCGACAGGAGTCGCCAAAGAATTCCCGATACTCGACCTGCGCACACCACAGTGACGACAAGGACAGTGACGACAAGGCCAGGATGCCTCACCGGCTCGGTACAGATCAGCTGACGGCTAGGGTGTGCGGATGAGCGCGTTGCCGGAACAGCCGGTGGTTCACGAGTCGGATATCCCGATGTACCTGGTGCGTCAGGGGAGCGGGACGGTTGAGCGCGGTGCCCGCGACTCGGTCGGCGGCTGGCCGATTCTTCCGGTGGGGGAGCCGTGGCCGGTGTGTTTCTGCGGCGAGCGGATGGTGTTGTTCTTCCAGGTCGACATTCCGGTCGACGTCGCCGTGTTCGGCGGGGAGCATCTGCTGGTCTTCCACTGTCCGGTGGACAACGACGCGGTCGGTGCCGATGACGGATCCGAGCGGTTGCCGGAGCAGTTCTGGGACCGGCCGCCGCAGCGCTACCACAGCGAGGGCGCGTTCTGGCGGATCATGCTCCACCGTGACGACACAGAGCCGTCCGGCGACGCGGACGCGTATCTCCAGCCACGACCGCTGGAGCTCGACCCGGCGACCGAGCGGATCACGGTGTGGTCGCTCGGGGACGCGTTGCTGGACGACCGGCCCGCCGATGAGATGTTCGCCGCGCGGGGCAACGGTGTGGATGAGTTCAAGGTCGGCGGTGTCCCGTGCTGGGCGAAGGAACGCGAGTACTACACCTGTCCCTGCGGCGCGCAGTTGGCGTTCGTGTGCCAAGTACCTGAGGACACCGGTTTCGACAAGCACCTTCACCGACCGGCGCAGAACTTCACGTTCAACTCCGACCAGTACGGTCTGTTCCTCGGCAACGAGACCTACATCTTCGCCTGCCCAGCCCGCTGCCACCCAGCCGCCGCGTGGCCCGTGACGCAAAACTAGCGCCCACACCACCGGCACGACGCTGTGCCGGCGCCCCGCCGACTTGCCGTATCGATCGTCCCGTCGGCGGAATCATGCCGAACGCGTCCGGTTCGGCCGCGCAGCCGGGGGATCGGCTCGCGCCGAAGCGTTGCTGGTGGCCGCGATGAGGCAGAGCCCAGTAGTCGCCCCGACAGCGGCCGGGGGCAGTCGAAGAATGGTGGCACCGGATCCAGCGTTCGACGAGGCCGTCTACGGCTGCGCCGGCTTCCGGGAATTTCTCGCCCAGCTGGAATATCACAACCCCGTGCCAGGGTCACCGATCCGAGCGTGGCGTATCATCGGCGGGCGGGACGCCCGAGCGCGTGAAAACTCCAGCCCGCCTCGTGCCACCGCCGCGCGTCCAGGGTGTTGCGCCCGTCGATGACCTGGCGCGTGGTGACCACGGCGCCGACCACCGCCGGGTCGAGTTCGCGGAACTCCTGCCATTCGGTGAGATGCAGGAGCACGTCGGCACCGGTCGCCGCCTCCAGCGCGGAACTCGCGAAGGTGAGGTTCGGAAAGCTCTTGTACGCGTTGTCCGATGCCTTCGGGTCGTACACGGTCACCTCGGCACCCTGAAGTTGGATGGACGCGGAGACGCTGAGCGCGGGTGAATCGCGGATGTCGTCCGAGCCGGGTTTGAACGCCGCACCCCAGGCGGCCACCCGTTTGCCGCGGAAGGAACCGCCGCATCGCTCGCGGGTGAGGTCGACCATCCGGCGCCGTCGGCGGAGGTTGACGGCGTCGACCTCGCGGAGGAAACCCAAGGTGTGGCCGACGCCGAGTTCGCCGGCGCGGACCTGGAAGGCCCGGAGGTCCTTGGGCAGGCAGCCGCCGCCGAAACCGAGGCCGGGTAGCAGGTACTGTCCGCCGATGCGCGGATCGTGGGCGAGCGCGCGGGCCAGGTGGGTGACGTCGGCGCCGGTGCTCTCGCAGACCTCGGCCATGGCGTTGATGAACGAGATCTTGGTGGCCAGGAAGGCGTTGGCGGACACCTTGACCAGTTCCGCGGTGGGCAGATCGGTGACCACCAGTGGCACGCCGCGGTCGAGCGGGATCCGGTACACCTCGCGCAGCAGCGATTCGGCGCGGGGGGAACTCACGCCGAATACGAGCCGCGCCGGGGCGAGTGTGTCGCCGATGGCGTAACCCTCGCGCAGGAATTCCGGATTCCAGGCCAGTTCGACGTGCGCGCCGGCGGGCGCGTTTTCTCTCAGGCGGCGAGCGAGCCGTTCGGCGGTCCCGACCGGGACCGTCGATTTCCCGACCACCAGGCTCGGTCCGCGCAGGACGACGGCCAACCGGTCGATCGCCTCCTCGAGAAAACGGAGATCCGCCGCCCTGTCGGTCTTCTTCTCCGGCGTTCCGACGCAGAGGAAATGCAGGGTGAGTGCGTCGCCGGCGAACTTTTCGACATCGCTGTACGAGGAGGTGAATCTGAGCCTGCCGGATTTCAGATGACGGCGGACGAGACGTTCGAGGCCCGGCTCGTAGAACGGGGGTGTTCCGGTGGAGAGCGCGGAAATCTTCTCCGGATCGGTGTCCATGCCGAGGACGTCGAATCCCATTTCGGCCATGCAGGCCGCGTGCGTGGCACCCAGATAGCCGGTCCCGAGAACGGTTATTCGCATGACTGGTGTCCCCTCGGTGGCCTGGGTTGCCGGTCCGATATTGCTTCGTCCCGCTTGCCGGGGTCAACCCGGAATCCGCCGATGGGCGACCCTTTTTCGCGGTTCCACACGATTTCTACAGGTGTTCCACAAATGTCCCACAGAGAAGCGCCGGGGTACGTCAACGGTCGCGAGAAGGCTCTACGATCCGGTGCTGTGCCCGACGATCGAATAGCAGATTTCAGCCTTCCGGACGGCCTCTTGCCCGCCGACGGGAGATTCGGCTGCGGCCCGGCGAAAGTGCGGCCCGAACAACTGGACGCGCTCGCCTCGCGTGGCGCGGATTTCCTGGGGACCTCGTACCGGCGCGGCTCGGTGCGCGCGTTGATCGGCCGGGTCCGCGCCGGGCTGCGGGAGCTGTTCGCCCTGCCCGAGGACTACCGGGTGGTGCTCGGCAACGGCGGTGGCACGGCCTTCTGGAACATCGCCACCCACGGACTCATCCGGAGCCGCGCCCAGCACCTGTCCTTCGGCGAGTTCTCCGGCCGGTTCACCGCTGTCGACAGGGGCACGCCCTGGCTCGCCGAGCCTTCGGTGATCGAGAGCCTGCCCGGAACCCACCCGGAGCCGCGCGCGGAGCCGGACGTCGACGCCTACGCGCTCACGCAGAACGAGACCTCGACCGGCGTGGCCATGCCGATCCGCCGGGTGCCCGGCGCCGAGGGCCTGGTGCTGGTCGACGGGACCAGCGCCGCGGGCGGCATGCTCGTGCGGCCGGAAGAGTTCGACGTCTACTACTTCGCTCCACAGAAGTGCTTCGGCGCCGACGGCGGACTGTGGATCGCGCTGATGTCCCCGGCGGCGGTGGCCCGCGCCGAGGAGATCGCGGCGAGCGGTCGGTACCTCCCCGAGTTCTTCAGCCTGCCCGCCGCCCTCGACCATTCGGCGCGGGACCTCACTTTCAACACTCCTTCGGTGGCGTCGCTGTTCCTGTTCGCCGAGCAGATCGACTGGCTGCTCGGTCTCGGCGGGCTGGCCGCCGCCGCGGCCAAAGCGGCGAAGACGGCTGAGCTGGTCTACGGCTGGGCCGAGGATTCGCCCTACGCGGCGCCGTTCGTCGCCGACCCGGCCCAGCGCTCGCCGGTGGTCGCGACTGTCGAGTTCGCCGGGCACGTAGACGCGGCGGCGATGGTCGCCGGACTGCGGGCGCACGGAATCCTCGATCTGGAACCCCATCGCAGCTTCGGCCGGAACCAGATCCGCGTCGGCATGTTCCCGGCGATCGACATCGCCGACGCCGAAGCGCTCCTGTCCTGTATCGACCACGCCATCGCACAGCTCGGCGACGCCGCCGGGCGGGAAAGGAGAGCCAATGCCTGACGCACCCACCGCGGTGGTGATCGGTGCCGGGATCGTCGGCGCGTCCATCGCGCACAGCCTGGTCCAGCGTGGATGGTCGGTCACCGTCGTCGAGCAGTACACGCCGGGACACGTGCGGGGTTCCAGCCACGACACCTCCCGGGTACTGCGGCTGTCCTACGGCGGAGGCCGCGACATCGACGCCTGGTACACCCGGCGCGCCTGGCGGGCCCGGGAACTGTGGCAGGAGATCGGGGCGGAGGAGGGAATCGACCTCTTCCACAACGTCGGCGTCGTGTGGTTCGCCCGAGGGGAGGCCGAATTCGAGGAACAGAGCGCCCGCGGCCTCGAAGCGCTGGGTCTCCCGGTCGAGCGGCTGGCGCCCGAAGCGGCCCGCGACTTCTTCCCCGACGTGCGCTGCGACGACCTCGAATTCGTGCTGCACGAGCCGAGCAGTGGGGTGTTGCGAGCCCGGCTGGGCGTCCTGACCCTGATGCGCCGGACACTGCGGGCGGGCGCCCGGCTGCGCATCGCCCTCGCCCGGCCGGACGCGCGGGGCCGGGCGGTCGTGGACGGCGAGGTGCTGCCCGCCGACCGGACGATCTGGGCCTGCGGCCCGTGGCTGGGCCGCTGGTTCCCGCGGCTGGTGGACATCGAGTCCGTCCGGCAGAACGTCTTCTACTTCGGCGTCGAACCGCGGTGGCGCACGCCGGGCCTGCCGGTGTGGGTCGACGGCGGTGCGTACGGGGCCGGAGACGTCGACGACAGCGGTTTCAAGGTCGGCGGCGCGCTCGGCGCCGCACCGGTCATCGACCCCGACCTGGCCGACCGCCGTCCCGATCCGGAGGCGGAGAAGGCAGCCCGCTGGGCGCTGGGTCACCGGTTCCCGGCGTTGGCGGAGGCGCCGCTGGTGTCCCGGCACGTCTGCCAGTACGAATTGACCGCCGATCAGCACTTCCTGCTCGCCCCGGTGCCCGGTTCGGAGGGTGCCTGGCTGGCCGGAGGGGGCGGGCACGCGTTCAAGTTCGGGCCCGCGTTCGGCGAGTACACCGCCGACCTGATCGATGGCGGCGAGCAACCGCTGCCCGAATTCGGGCTGGGACCGCGGGAACGGTTCCAGAGCAAGGAGAGCGCCACACCGGGACAACTGGCTCGCCTGCACCGCTGAGTCTCCCGATCCGGAAATCCACGACGAAGGAGAGAACATGTTGTACGAAGCCGAGCGGCAGCTGCTGGTGGAGAGCATCAACGACATGGCCCGCTGGGGGTTGATCGAGACTACCGGCGGCGGTCTGAGCGTGCGGGCCGACAACGGCGACATCGTCGTCACCGCCACGGGTTCGGCCTTCGCGCGCTGGAAGGTCACACCGCGCGACATGACGGTGATCTCGGCGACCGGCGAGCTGCGGGAACGCACCGGAGGAGTGGCGCCGGTGGGCGCGCTGATCCATATGGCCGCCTACGAGATGTTCCCGGACTGCCGTGCGATCGTGCACGCGCACAGCGCCCACGTGCTCGCGTTCGCCTCGCTGGGCATGGGCATCCCGTCCTGCGTCAACCAGCTGGACACCCTGGGCGAGGTGCCCTGCCTGATCGCCGACGACACCGCGGTCAAGGGCGGGGTGCTCAGCGGCGAGTCGGAGCGACCCGAGGTCAAGCTGCCCGACGGCATCGCCCAGCGGCCGGAGATCGCGGCCGTCGACACCTATCAGCTCATTCCGCAGTTGAAGGAGAAGCTGGGGCCGCGGGCGGACGAACTCAAGCGGCACGGCCTCGCGTGCGTCCTGTACCGCCATGGCGCCTTCACCTTCGCCCGTGGACTGACCGAGGCGGTGGAGAACCTGGCCAGGGTCGAGATGAGCGCGCGGACGGCGGTCTTCCAGGCGATCCTGCGCGGCGGGCTGGCCGGGATCGAACCCAACCTGCTCTTCCCGAAACCGGGACTGGCCGTCGAACAGCAGCTCGCGGATGTCTGACGGCTCCGCCGAGAGCGCGTACTACGCGCAACTCGCCCGGACCAGGGGCGCGGCCGGGGCGGTGCAGCTCGACGGCGCCGGCCGCGTACTCCTGGTCCGGCCCGGGTACAAGCCGGTCTGGGACCTGCCGGGAGGCGTGATCGAGGCCGAGGAGTCCCCGATGACGGCGTGCGTGCGCGAAGTGCGGGAAGAACTGGGCTTCACCCCGGTGCTCGAACGGCTGGTCGGGGTGGTGTGGTTCCCGCCCCGGCCACGCCGGGTGGCCTCCAACCTGTTCGTGTTCGCCGGCCGCCTGCCCGAGACCGCCAGGGCGGCGATCGAGCCGGATCCCGGCGAGATCGCCGAATTCGGCTTCTTCCCGGTGTCGGATCTGCCGGAGGTGGAACCGCACACCGAACGCCGGGTCCGCTCGTGCGTCGAGGGCTATCTCGGCGGTGAAACGGTCTACTACGAAGAATCCACGAAACCGGCCTGGTACGGCGACTCCGGGGAGGCGAAGGAATGAACCCCCGCGCACCGGTCGACACCGTGCTGCTGGACGCCGGGGGTGTACTGATCATGCCCGACGCCGAGGCTGTGCTCCGGAGCCTGCGGGACGCCGGGGCACGGGTCGACCTGGCCCTGATCGACCGCGCCCATTACGCGGCCACCGCGGTGAACGACCGGTTCCCGCCACGGAACCGTTTGTCGTACCTGAAGGCGTTCGCCCGGTCGTGCGGGGTCCAGGGCGACCGGGCGGAGCGGGTGATGGCCGAACTCTCCACCGCCTATGACGGTCCTAAATGGACTCGCGAACTCTCCGGCGCCGCGAAGTCGTTGCGCACGTTGAGTTCGTTGCCGGTCTCACTCGGAGTGGTGTCCAATTCGGTCGGGTTGGTGGCCGAGCAACTGCGGCGGGCGGGCATCTGCCAGGTGGGGCCGGGCGCCGGGACCCCGGTGTCCCTCGTGATCGACTCCGCGGTGGTGGGCGTCGCCAAACCGGATCCCAGGATCTTCCACCTCGCGCTGCGGGAACTGGGTGCCGAGCCGGACCGGACCGTCTACGTCGGTGACACCGCCCGGATCGACGTGGACGGCGCGCTCGCCGCCGGCATCCGTCCTCTGCACCTCGACCCGCATCGTGACTGTCCCGATCCGCCGGGGAGTCACGAACATCTGCGCGGCTTGGGCGACCTGGCCGCGTGGGTGCGCGCTCATGGGCACTGACGACGTCCGCGCGCGGAGCCGCTGGGTGCTGCTCGCGGTGAGCCTGATCGCCTGGGCGGTCGGTGCCACCGCGGTGTTTCAACTCTCCTTGGTGCTGCCCGCTTTGCGTGCCACGACCGGGATGTCGCTGGCACTGGGGGGCGCGCTGGTCGGGGTCGCCAACGGCGGGCTGACCGTGGCCATGCTGGGCTGGGGACTGTTCGCCGACCGCTTCGGTGAACGGTGCGCCATGGCGTGCGGCCTGACCCTGTGTGCTCTGTTCCTCTGCGTGGCCGCGGCCACCGATGGCGTCGCGGCCCTGTTCGCCGTATTCGCCCTCGTCGGGATGACCGCGAGCTCGGTGTACGCGCCGAGCGGGCAGGCCGTGGTGCGGCGGTTCCCCGTCCGGCAGCGGGCCTTGGCCCTCGGTCTGACCCAGACCGCGACACCGCTCAGTTCGGCGGTGGCGGCGGCGATCGTGCCGGGGATCGCGGCCCGCCACGGCCTGGCGGCCGTCTGGCTCGGGATGGCCGGGCTCTGCCTGCTGGCCGCGGTGCTGGTGGTGCTGTTCGGCGGACAGCCGCGGGTGGACGCGACCCCGGCGGACGCGGTGTCCGTCGAGTCAGGGAAGGCGTCGTGGCGACGGATCTACGGGGCCTGCGCGGTGCTGATACTGCCGCAGTCGGCGCTGCTCACGTTCAGCGTCAGCTATCTCGTCGACGATCGGGGCTGGCTACCGGTCCAGGCGGGATGGCTGCTCGGCGGGGCACTCCTGCTCACCGTGCTCACCCGGCCGCTGGTCGGCCACCTCGCGGACCGCCTCGGCGCCCCGATGGGGTTGATGCGGATCTTCGCCTTCGGCAACGCCGTCGTGCTGGCGCTCGTCGTGATCGGCGCGATGACCGGGACCTGGCTGGGCACGGTGATGGTGCTCTTCGCCTGCGTCTCGACGGTCACCGGCTATGGGCTGGCTTCCACGGCCGTCGCCGGATTCGCCGCACGGGCCCGGCTGGGACGGGCGCTGGGAGTGCAGCACACGTTGCAGAGCCTGGTGACCACTCTCGGTCCGGTGGTGCTGAGCGCGGTCATCGGCAGAGCCGGATACGCGAGTGCGTTCGCCGTGATCGCGATCGCTCCGCTCGCCGGCGGGGTGCTGCTGCCGGTGACGGTCGAACGGACAGGTCAGTCCCGCCAGCAGTGTTCGAGTACTTCGGTGGACGGCGCGTCGGCGAGGATGGCCTGGTGGACCCGGCGCAGGTAGGTGGAGGGTTCCACCCCGGTCTGCGAGACCAGATTCCGCCGCGCGTCCAGATACGCGCCCAGCGCCTCGCCTTTGCGCCCGGATCTGTACAGCGCGACCATGTACTGGGACCAGGTGAGTTCCGAGATCGGGGAAGTCGTGACCAGCTCACGCAGTTCACCCACCACCTCCTTGTGCAGCCCCATCCGGAGCCGTGCCTGGACGAGGTCGTTCAGTGCGTCGATCCGGCGTCCTTCCAAGGCGGTGATGGGCGCCACCAGCGCGGGGGTGACGCGGACGTCTTCGAGCGGTTTTCCACGCCACAGAGCCAAAGCGCTGCTCAGACAGTCGGCGGCGAGTTCGTGTTCGGATCGCCGCAGCGCGGCCCGGCCCTGTGTCGCGAGCCTGTCGAAGACGGACAGGTCGAGTTCGTCGGAGCGCACACGCAACAGGTACCCGGGCATCCTCGTGATCAGCCTGTCCCGCCCGGCGTCGCCGGCGGAATCGAGCAGTCGGCGGACACCGGCGACATAGCTGTAGACGTTCGCTGTCGCCGAGCGTGGAGCCGGGCCGTCCCACAGCATTCCGGTGAGCCGGTTCACCGAGACGATATGGTTGGCATTGAGCAGTAATACGCTCAGCAGTGCTCGTTGCTTCGGCGTACCGAGGCCGCTTACCTGGGCTGTCGGGCCGGCTTCGATGGGACCCAGAACACGGAAATCCATTGGTCATGCCCCCCATTGCCCCCGGGATCCGCCCTGGGGATCGGACTGACGACTGCACGTTCACGAAGTGACACTTTTATTAAGAGTGTCACAACGTCGGGATTCGTGCAACGCGCCCGAACTACCGTTTTCAGCCGAATGGGCCTTGACCGCGAGCCGAGCCGCGAGCGGGGGCGCAGTCGGTACTTCCTCGCCGAGCATACCCGGAATCCGGGTTTGGAATGCATTTCCGGAGTGTTCGAAGTGACGTAAGCTGACCATCGGGGCTATTCATTGCGAAATCTTCTTCGCGGAAGGGTGTGTCATGAACTTCGCCGATGAGGAACTCCTGCGGATCCCACCGGATCGGATGGCGGCCGCTTATATGGAATACCGGCGATCCGGATACGAGTTCGTCTATCGCGCGGCCTTGGAGAACGGGGTACTGGGCGAACTCGGGAGCCCGGCGACCGTCGCGCAATTCGCGGCCCGGCACGGGGTCGTACCGGGAAAGACGGTGGTGGCCGAACTGCTTCTCGAAGCGCTGAACAGGTGCGGAGCGGTCCGTCGCGTCGGCGATCGGCCCGCGCGGTTTGCCGCTGTGACCGATTATGTTCCACCGCGATCGATCGACGACGAGCTGATCCGGCTGGCCACCGGAAAATCGAGTTACCGGGAACTCGGGTACAGCGGGAGTTTCGGTCGCGTCGTGGCATCGCTGACCCGTGTGGAAGCACAGGCGCTGTCGGGTTTCGACGCCTCGAACGCCGATCTCTGGGATCAGGGAATGCAGCTCCCGTACTATCGGTACGCGCGATTGCGTGCGGTGCGCACCCTGGTTTCCGCGGGTGCCGACTTGCTCGATCTCGCTTCCGGAACAGGATTGGGGCTGCTGGAACTCGCGCGCCACGCGGTCGGCGGACGCCAGGGCCGGTTCGTCGGGGTGGAGGTCAGTCCCGATTTCGTCCGGGTGTCGGCCGAACGGACCGCCGACACCCCTCGGATCCGCGTCGTCCAAGGGGATCTGGAACAACCCCTCGCGCTTTCCGGGGCGCGGCGTTTCGACGGTGCGATGCTGGTCGGCGCCTATCATTATCTGCGGGATTCGGCGCCGCTGTGGCAGAGCATGGCGCGGCTGGTGCGGGCCGGCGGTGTGGTGTGCCTGGCGATGGCGTATTTCCGCACCGGAAGTTATGACCAGGAACTGGTCGACCTCCGGTACGCGCAAAGAAGTCCGGCCGCGCGTCCGCGCACCCGCGCGCAGGTGATCGCCGAGGCCGGTGCGGCGGGTTTCGAGCTGGAGCGTGAATTCTGGTTCGGTTGTTTCGGCTGGCTCGCCTTCCGCGGGACGGCGGATCAGAACGCGTCGGGCAGCATCTCGCGGCCGAATTCCAGATAGGTCACCCGACCCGCGTCGCGCGCCCGGCGGCAGGCCTCGATCCGCCGGGCGATATGCGGGGCCATCAGTTCCCGGAACCCGAGCGCGTCGACGAACCGGCAGTCCGACAGTTCGTCGGCGGGGAGCCGGATCGCGGGGATCAGCTCGTCCGGGATCCGGCCGTCGAAGACGAACACGTTCGCGTCGTCGCGGCCGTCCCGCGGCGGTATCCAGTCGACCCCGGCGAGCGGGCCGAGCACCGGGGCGATGCCGAGTTCTTCACGCAGTTCCCGCTCGCACGCCGCGAGCGGCGACTCGCCCTCCTCGATGACCCCGCCCGGCAGGCCCCAGCCCCGTTTGTAGGTGGGTTTGACGACGAGAATGCGTCCGCGGTCGTCGAAGAGCATGCCCGCGGACGCACCTCTGGTGCCCGGCCGCGTGCTCAGCGGCTGCTGCCCGAGTACGCGCCGTCCGACCAGGTGGCGCCGGGGTGGTGCACCGCGTCGGGTTTGATCCCGCTGATCCCGCCGTGCAGGGTGGCCTGGAACAACGCCGTCCGGGCGCTGACCTCGATCCGCGTCAGGTTCTCGACAGCCTCGTCCAGGTGACGGGCGAAGACGAAGACACCGTGCCGGTAGACCACGAAGCCGAGGCCGTGCCGGTCCAGTTCGGCGGCACGGGGGCCAAAATGCTCCAGCATCTGCGGGTTCACCGTGAGAACGTAGCCCGCGATCACGTCCGGGCGCGATCCCATGCATTCGGCGACGTCGATGGTCACCCGTCCGGCGAGAACGTCTTCCTTGACCGAGGGATCATCGGAGGAGAAGCAGGGCACCTCGCCCATCGTGTCGAGCTTGTTCGTGCAGGAAGGCACACCGAGCCCGAGCGAGGCGAACGCCAGGCTGTACGGCGCGTGGGAGTGCACGATCGCGTTGCACCCGGGGAATTCCCGGTAGATCGCCAGATGCAGTGGCGCGTCCGGGGGCGCGAGATCCGTGGCGCGTTCGACGATCGCGCCTTCGGGTCCGTAGACCATCAGGTTGCGGGCGGTGATGTCCCACCGGACGAACGCGGAACTCGCGGTGGTGCTGACGATGTTCCCGGTGCCTGCCCGGACGCTGACCGAACCGCCTGCCGGGTCCAGGGTCCCCCAGCGGGTCATGTCGCTGACGGCCCGGATGATGTGGTTGCGTTCGGCTTCGTGACCCATTCTGGTGATCCTTTCGATCTATGCCGTCCGGTCGGGTACCGGCAGCTGCGGGAGGTTCCGGTTCCCCGCGCGAACCTCTCGCGCGAGCCGGGCGTAGGCGAGGAAACAGCGGGTCTGGGAGAACGATCGGGCGTTGAGCCGGGCGCGGCAGCCCAGGGCATCGAGCCTGCTCGCCGTCCATCCGGCGGCTTCGGCCAGCGCGGAGGCGAGTCCGGCGGGATCGTCGGCGGAATAGGCGAGGCCGGTGACGCCCGATATCACGAGTTCGGTGCTGCCGCCTCGATCCGGCACGATCTGCGGGATCCCGGCACCACCCGCTTCGAGCACGGAACGGCCGAAACCTTCGATGTCGCACGCGGCGACGAGGACGTCGGTGGCGGCCAGCCAACGGTGATCCGGGACCTCGCCCCGGAAGCGGATGTCGCGGCCGGGACGGAGCCCGTCGGCAAGTCGCCGCAGCTCCGGTAGCGCCGAACCGGTCCCGTAGATGTCGAGCCGCGTGTGCGCGGCGAGATCGTCCGGCAGCAGTGCGAAAGCCCGGATCACCCTGTCGATCAGTTTCCACGGCTCGGTTCGGGCGACCACCGCGAACCTGCGTGGCGAAGACGGATTCCGTGGTCTCCGGTACAAGCCGAGGTGGACGGCGTTGTGAATGGTGATCGCGTCGACCGGTTTCGCGGCCAGTTCCCGGATGCTGCTCGTCGCGGCCCGGCTGACACCGACCCAGCGGCTCGCGCGGGAGAGCACGTCCCAGTCGAGTTCGCCGGGGAGCCGGGGGACCAGCCGCCGCGACCGGGGATCGACGGTGCGCAGGCGCTGGTCCGCCACCAGGATTCCCCGCAGTACCGAGACGACCGGAACGGCGAACGACTCCGCCGCGACGATGTCGACCATCGCCGTCCGGTGCGCCCCGATGAGCACCGTTCCGGCCGGATCCTCACCGAGTTCGGCGCACAGCGTCCGTTCGTAGGCGTCGTGATCCGCGACCTGCCGGACCCGGACACCTCGCGGAACGGGCGCGGGGGCGCCGGCGCCGTCCCACCAGATGACGACGACCTCGATCCCCAGGAGCGCACGAAGCCCCTGGGCCAGTTCGACTGTCGATCGCTCCGCGCCGCCGGACGCCGTCGTCAGCCAGGTCAGCACCACACGCCGCAAAGGCGCTTGGCTCGCCGGTGATCGCGGAACCCATCGAGTGGCCATTGGGCTCACTCTGCCAACCGGATCCACAGCAGTCCCACGCGAACGCCACAAAGATCCTACAATTCGGCCCCGCGCGAGACCAGCGGAAAGCGGTGTCGATCGCGTCGCCGAAGGCCGGCGGACGGCCGAATCGGCGGCCGTGATCGGCCAGGTCGGGAAACGTCCCGGCGAGCCTCGCCGAGCCCGGTCACCGACCTGCTGCCGACGTCAGCTCTTCCGGCGGTAGAACAGCATGGTCAGCGAGCCGAACACCACGACGGGTTCACCCGCACGATCGCCGCCATCCAGCCAGACATGGTCTCCGGCGTGGTGAAGATGTTGCTGATGAAGCTGAGCGGGAACAGCAACATCATGCTGGTGTTCGTGATCGACTCCGGTTTACGTACCAGCATGCCGAGCGTGGTGAAGATCCAGCCCACGCTGAACACTCACTACCTGACCGGAAACGGCCCGCGCGACACGTCAGTCGAGATCGTCCCGGACCCAGTCCAAGACGGAGGCGTGCGCCGGACGCCAGCCGAGTGCGGCGGAGGCGCGGCCTCGGATCCGGCTGTTGGAGGCGAGAACGTACAAGGTGAGTTCTTCTCCCCAGTGGGCGACGGCGGTGTCGGTGTCCCACGCCTCGGCGGGACCGAGGCCGAACTTCCGGGCGATCGCGGTGGCGATGTCGCGGAACGACGCTTCGCCGTTTTCGACGAAGTAGAACGATCCGGCCGGGGCGTCGGTGAGCGCACGGAGGTAGAGGTCGGTCAGGTCGTCGATATGCACGGTCGACCAGATGTTGCGGCCCTCCCCGACATAACGGGCGACCCCGCTTTCGCGCGCCTGCCTGGCGAGGACGGGGACTTGCAGGCTGTCGCGGGACATGCCCCGGCCGTGCCCGTAGATGAGGGAGTTGCACAGCACCACCGAGCGCACGTCGCGGCTCGCCGCGTCCAGTACGAACCGGTCGAGTGCGACACGGGCGACCTTCTTTTCGATGGGTCTCCAGCCTGAGCCGGGTGCGATGGCCTCCTCGGTGTACACCTCGTCGGCGACGGCGCCGCGCGAGTCGGTGCTGACGACGGTGGACCCGCTGGTGTGCACCAGCGGACGGCCGGTGCCTGCCAGCCCTTCGACGAGTGCCTCGACGGCACCCCGATGATCGCTGCTGGCGGCGTTGACGACGGCGTCGGCCTCGCGGGCGCGCGCGGTCAGCAGTGCGGCGTCGTCGAGCGTGCCGATGACGGGGTTGATGCCGCGCCGCTCCAGCTCGCGAGCCTTGTCCTCGCTACGGACGAGACCGTCGACCCGATGCCCTGAGCGCAGGAGCAGGTCGGCGACCGAACCCCCGATGTAGCCGGTGGTCCCGGTGATGAAGACGCGCATGTGATGTTTTCCGATCCGGTAGGCGTGGGGAGGGGAGCGGCGGCGGCCGTCAGTCCAGCGGCCAGGGCCGGGCGGTGGCGCCGAGCCGGTTCCAGGCGTTGATCACGGTGATGGTCCAGATCAGCTCGCTGAGCTCGACTTCGGTGAACTCGGCGGTCGCCCGGCCGAACACCTCGTCGGTGACCGGGCCGTCGACGAGCCGGGTCGCCGCCTCGGTCAGCTCGAGTGCCGCCCGTTCACGGTCGGTGAAGAACGGTGTCTCGCGCCACACCGGCAGCGCGTACAGCCGCTGCTCGGTCTCACCACCGGTGCGCGCGTCCTTGGTGTGCATGTCGACGCAGTAGGCGCAGCCGTTGAGCTGGGAAGCGCGTGCCCGCACCAGTTCCAGCAGCGCGGGCTCCAGGCTGACCTTGCGGGAGGCCGCGTCGAGCGAGTTGAGCGCGCGGTTGATGTGCGGTGCCAGCTTGTCGACGGGGAGTCGTACGGCGTTCATGGTTCTCTCTTTCGTTGAGGTGTCAGCGGTTCGCGGGGGTCGACGGCTGGTCGACGATGGTGACCTCGCCGTCGCGGAAGGTGCGGTACGGAACTCCTTCGCGGTCGTAGCGCTCGACGACGCGCTCGATGGGCTCGCTCTCGGGGATCGGCGAGCGGTAGTGGGGGACGAAGGCGTAGTCCAAGAGACCGAGCCCTTCCCGGATCGCCTGCCTGCCGTAGGCGGTGACGGTGTCCGCGGGGTCGTCGACGAGTTCGAGGCCGTGCAGGCTGGGCGACAGGACGCAGGCACCCGCGCTCCAGCCCGCGTAGACGACAGCGTCGCGCCGCAGCAGGCCGGGCAGGATCCCGTCGGCGCCGCTGAGGGCCATCGCCAGCCGTAGGACGAACGGGTTGCCGCCGTGGACCCAGACGACCCCGAAACCGGCCAGATGCTCCGCGAGTCCTTGCGAGGCATCGAAATGGTCTCGTAAGTCCACTTCGGACACCGAGTAGCCGCGGTCGCGAAGCAGCGCGACTTCACGGCCGGTGGCCTGCCGTCGCGCCGTGCCGGGGAGGGCGTCCAGCGCGTTGCCGATGACGGCCGCGGTCCGGACGTCGCCGACGAGGCCGTCCAGAAGTTCGGGGGCATCCCCGAGTTTCCAGGAGGAAAGGAATAGACGCATGGGTCTGCTTTCGTGAGGAGGCAAGGGTCAGGCGGAGACGGTGAGGACGATCTTTCCGGCGGTATGGCCCGCTTCGCCGATTTCGTGGGCCTTGGCCGCCTGCGCCAACGGCAAGACGGTGTCGACGCGGACCCGCAGCCGCCCGGCTCCGGCGAGGGCGGCGATCTCCCGCATCCCCGACCGGTCGGCTTCGGTGATCATGAAGACGGAACGGAGTCCGAGAGACCGGGCCTCGTCCGCCAGCTTCGCCTCGGCGGGTGAGGCGAGCGAGACGACGACGCCACCCTGGCCCAAGGTCCGCAGGGAGCGGGGTCCGTAGTCGCCGCCGATGGTGTCGAGCACGACGTCCATGGAGCGGGCGGCGGTGGTGAAATCGGTTCGGGTGTAGTCGATGACCTCGTCGGCGCCGAGGCTTTTCACGAAGTCGTGGTTGGCGGTGCGAGCGGTGCCGAAGACCTGGGCGCCGCGCGCCTTGGCGATCTGGACGGCCAGATGCCCGACGCCGCCCGCCGCGGCGTGGATCAGCACGCGGCTGCCTTGCCGGATGCCGGCCGTGTCGACCAGGGCCTGCCACGCGGTGAGCGCGGCCAGGGGGAGCGCGGCGGCCTCCACCGGGGAAAGTCCGGCCGGTGTGGCAGCGAGGTGCCGCGCCGGGGAGGTCACGTACTCGGCGTAGGTCCCCGCGGGCGCGGGCTGGCGCGGTACGCCGAAGACCTCGTCGCCGGGCCGGAACAGGGTCACCCCCGGCCCGACGGCCTCGACCACGCCGGACACGTCCCAGCCCAGCCGGATCGGGACGTCGCCCGCCAGCCCGCCGGTGGCCCGGTGCCACCAATCGGTCGGGTTGACCCCGGCGGCACGCACCCGCACCAGCACCTCGGCGGGGCCGGGTACCGGGCGCGGCACCTCGACGATCTTCAGCACGTCCGGACCGCCGAACGAATCCTGGCCGATGGCACGCATGAATGAACAGTCCTTGTCGCTCGATGAAGGGAGGCCTGGGATGGCGAAAGCGTCCGCCCGGCAGGGAAAACAGGGGAGGGCTTACTCGCGGCCGATGGGCCGGTAGTCCAGGACCATCGTTCCGGAGCTGAAGGCCGCCGTCGTCGCGAGACGCCAGGAGGTCGAATGGATGCCCGTGGGGAACAGGCGTTTGCCGCTTCCGACGATCACGGGATGCAGCCAGAGTTTCAGTTCGTCGAGAAGGCCGAGTTCGATCAGGGAGTTCACCAGGACACCGCTGGCGTAGACGAGGATGTCGCCGGTGTAGCGCGCCTTGAGCTCGAAGATCTCGGCGGCCAGATCACCTCGCACGACGGTGGTGTTGTTCCACTCGGCGGTTTCCAGGGTGGTCGACACGACGTACTTGGGGAGGGTGTTCATCCGGACGGCGAAGTCGCCGTCGGACTCTTCCATATGCGGCCAGGCGGCGGCCATGCCCTCATAGGTGACGCGGCCAAGCAGCAGTGCGTCGCTGGAGAACAACTGGCCGTAGGCGAACTTGGCGTGCTCGGCGCTGAAGTACGGCCCGGTCCAGGTCGGCTTCTCCATCACCCCGTCCAGCGACAGGTAGACGAGCGAAACAATCTTGCCCACAGAGAGTCCTTGAGTGAGAGTCGGTGACACCAAGTGATGCTGTCTCATTCAGTCTTTAGGGGGCTTGATCCGCCAACAAGGTGACATAGTGCAACAGTCATTAAGGTGGGGTTAACGTCCGGAGGCGCATGTGCTGGAGCGGCTTGAACTGGAAGCGTTCCTGACGCTGGGCGAGGAGTTGCACTTCGGCCGCACCGCCGACCGCCTGCACGTGACCACCGCGCGGATCAGCCAGACGATCAAGAAGCTCGAACGCCAGATCGGGACGCCGCTGTTCGAACGCACCAGCCGTCATGTCGCCCTCACCGAAGCGGGGCAACGGCTGTACGACGATCTGCGCCCCGCCTACGACCTGATCGTGGCAGGGCTCCGGAAGGCGACCGACGCCGCGCGCGGCGTCCACGGTGTGCTGCGGGTCGGCTTCCTCGGCGCCGCCGCGGGACAGCTCATGGTCCAGGCGGCCCAGCTGTTCGACCGGCGTCACCCCGGCTGGCGCGCCCAGTCGCGGGAAGTGCAGATCGTCGACGGCCTTCAGCGGCTGCGCGCGGGCGATACCGACCTGCTGGTCGTGAGCCTGCCGCACGACGAACCCGACATGGTCACCGGCGAGGTCCTGTTCTCCGAGACGAGGGTGCTGGGGGTGTCCGCCCGGCACCCGCTCGCCCGCCGCGACACCATTTCGCTGGAAGACCTCGCCGCGGTCAAAATGCTGCAGGTGGCCGAAGCGTTCCCGGCTTACTGGCGCGCGGATCGCACGCCGGACCACACGCCCGGCGGCGACCCGATCGAACCGGGACCGCATTTCGAAACACTGCAGGAAGCCCTGGCGCTGATCGGCGCGGGGGAAGGCGCTTTCGTGATGGGCGCGCAGGTGTCACGGTTCTACGCGCGGCCCGGCGTCGTGTATCTCCCGATCAGCGACGCGCCGCCCCTGGAGTGGGCGCCGACCTGGCTGCGCACCAACACCGCACCCCAGATCCACGCCTTCAACCAGGCCGCCCAGGACGTCGCCGCCCGGGTCTACCTCGCCATCCGCCACTGACGGGGCGCCGTGCCCACGCCGCGGGCTGGACGGTCTTTTGTCCATGGAGCCGGCGTCCGCTCTCCACCGGGCACTGTCCACTCAGGACATCGATGGGGTGCACGCGTGGCGGACGATCGAGGGGCCAGAAGATTCGCGGCCTGGACTGGAGTGGTTGTCGGTCGCTTTCCCGGGTTCTCACGCGAGAGGGGTGTCGTCCAAGGCTTTCGCGAGGTCGCCGGGGGTGTCGTAGAGGGCGGTGGCGCCGGCTTCGAGGAGTTCGTCGTCTCCGAACCCTCCGGAGCGGACGACGATGGCCGGCATCCCTGCTGCGCGTGCGGCTTTGACGTCCCAGACGGAGTCGCCGATCAGGACGGCGGGCGCGTCGGGTGGTGCGCCGATTTTCCGCAGCGCCACGTGCAGCAGGTCGGGTGCCGGTTTGGAGTTCTCGACGTCGGCGCTGGTGGTCCAGTCGTCGACGATGTCGCGCGCGTCGAGTTTGTCGAGGTAGACGTCGACGTGGCGCTGCTGACCGGAGCTTGCCAGGACGAGCCGATGGCCGCGCTCCTTGATGGCGTGCAGCAGGTCGCGGGCACCGGGCAGCGTTGCCATTTCCTCGAGGAGCTTGTCGGTTTCCTCACCTTGTAGTTCCCGCGCGCGGTCGCCGACCCGTCGTTCCAGGTTCTCCCCGCCGAGGGCGGTGACGAGTTGATCCCCGCCCATGCCGATCAGGCGGTGCAGCCGCCACACCGGGTGGGTCTCGCCGACTCGGCGCAGTGCCCGGGACCAGGCGAGCGCGTGGTGATAGTTGGAGTCGATGAGCGTTCCGTCGATGTCGAGGACGGCGATAGGGGAGTCGGCCACAGTTGATGGCTACCCGCGGTCGTCGTGCTCTAACCGTGACGGTTCGTCGCACGTCGGCGGATTTGTCCGTTCGGCGACCACATCGAACCGTGGGCGAAGGAGTTCTGTGCGACGTCTGCGTCAGTGGTTCGCGGCGGCCTGGTGGGCCGGTGTGGTCGGGGTCGTTCGCCAGCGGAGTCTGTGCGCGTAGTCCTCGTCGCGGCGCTCCTGGGCCAGGGTGGCGAACCGCGCCCGAGCGGCGGCGGGATCGGCGCCGCGCAAGGCCAGCTCGGCGAGATGGTCGACAGGCAGGTGAGCAGGATGCCGTGGTGGGCGAAGTAGACCGCCACGGTGCGGATCCGCTGGGTGTCGGCGGTGTCGAGCCAGACCGCGCCGAGCAGGTTCCACGCCCAGCGGTGCGCTCGCTGACCGGAATCGACCCGGACGACGCAGTTGACGTCGAGCAGCGTCGATCTTCGTGAGCCGGTCAGGAGCAGGGTCCCGTCGTCCCAGACGACCTCGCGGTCGGCGGCGGGCACGAGGGGGGAGCGTCGAATTCCTCTTTCAGTGCAGGGTGTTCTCGACCAGTGCGACGGTGGCGCGGGGGTTGTCGACTTGGAGGA
>NZ_JBHRWK010000073.1:0-8895 GCF_042647925.1 Amycolatopsis speibonae | reverse complement strand
CGCGCCCGGCCCCGCGGCTCCAACCTCGTAAAACGACCCGAAATTCGCTCATGGACCCGATCTAGCTCAGACACCACCATGTCCATCACCGCAACATCATCCACCACCCACGCGAGTGCCGTTGCAGTACTAGTCGCCGTTCGGTGCTGCACCGCCGACGTGGCCTGCTCGTACGACCGTCATACGCCCCACCGCCCCCGCGACCACGCCGCAGCCACCACACCGGCTGCGCCGAGAACGGCCAGAGCCACCACCGCACATCCGGTGCCGCTGGTGGCCCAGTTGCTCCTGGATTCCACCACACGTTCCCACACCTCGCGCTGGTGATCCTCGGTGAAGAAGCGCGCCGCCTGCTCAAGGGAGTGGCCGGGCGAGACTGGGTAGACAGCCCAAGCCTGCCTTGGCGGGCACGTCACCAACAACTCTTGACCCCGCCAACCCGCCCCTCGCAGGAGCGATGCGGCTTGAGCCTCCGTGGCGCCATCACCATAAGAGTCCAAGTGGGTCTGAAGACTTGCCCGTGCCGCTTCCTTGGTGTCGAAGAAGTGTTCACTGTGCCAAATCCCTGCCCCAGGACCTTCGGGGACTATCTCAGTCCAGCCCCATCGCTCTGCCATGGTCGTCCTCACCCGCGCCCGCAGGGCACCCCTCGCTGTTCTACGCTGGCCCCGTCCAAGATAGCCACCACCCGTAGCGACCAGCAGGCGCCGACTGGGTGTTCATCTTCCCGGCGGCATGGTCGAGAACGCCCTCCTTGCCGCCATCGTGCGCGCGATGCACGACCTGGCCGCAGCATTGATCAAGTCCGATTCCTCCACGAATACCGAAGCAGGTTCACATCGCGGACGGGTGCTCGTGGCTCCATGAGGTAATGCCACCGCGGACCAGTCAGGTCGGCGCGTCGACGATCCAGTTCGTCGATCTCCGACTACGCGTGCTGGAAGACCTCGGCCGCCATAGGTCCACTGCCACCCTCACGCCAGCAGGATTACTGTCACATGTGCGAAAAGCTGCCCGATCAGTCAGTCGACGTCGTCCACATGCTTGTGCGCCATACGGTGCACATCGACCGGAAGAGCGCGCAGCTCCTCAAGGGAAGTATCCACATCCAACGCCTCCATCACCTCCTGATACCGAGCGAACGCCACCGGATTACCGCGACCGCCAGCCTTCTCCAAGTTCTTCCATCACCAGCGCGCGATCTTCCATGAGCCGGGCGGTTCGTAACCCTCCATCCGCTACGCGGCGCGTCAACTCTTTCGCCCGTTCGATCTCCTCGACGGTCATGCCTGGCGTCACCTGAGTCGCGCTCCCCCAACAGCTGAATCGTGCGAGCACCTCTGCTGTTTCCTCATCGTCACTTGAGTGTTCGTTTCCGTTCGTCATACGACCCATAATCGACGATCGCCACCGACAAAGTCGGCGTCAAGCGGGCAGGCCACTCTGACAGAGCAAATGCAGTAGCCTCCATCACAACCAGCCATCCTGTCCCAGCTTCGCGTCGAACACGCGGATCTGGGGTGGCACACGCTCGGCAACCACGACATCGCGCCAGATTTTTCGGCGAGCGTCGCCCGAAACGTTCCTGGCGGCTACGAACACCGTCCCCAGTGCACGCATCAGTGACCACGCAAGCCCCGCGCCCCCGACCAGACGTCAGTCACGCAGTTACCCGACGCCGATCGGACCCACTGCCCGCCAGTCGCTCACCATGCCGGCAACGATCTGAGGACACCGGGCCGACCATCTTCTAGCACCCTGACACGGCATCCACAGAATGGCACGGACGCGAAACCGGGCAGATGTGCCCATATTTCCAGCTATCCCAGGACTTTGGGGCACTCATCTCAAGACTGTGGCGCGGTCACACCGCCGATACTTGCCACAGCAGATACGGTGAGCGGCCGAAACCGGCGAACACAGAATGAGGTCATGTGCCCGCGATGAGCTGGTATACGAATGTGTGACAAGCCACGATGTGGACACCTAACCCGCTCCGGCCACCCATGCAAAGGAGCTGTCCGCTACTCGGCACCCCTAGCGCGGTATGCATCGTCTTGCCGCCAGCACCTCGATCCCACCACTCGCGCCGCCTTCGACAAAGACCCCCGCTGGACCCACACCGGACAGATCCTGTGGCTGCTGGAACAAGCCGCTCAGGACGCCACAGCGATGTGCACCAAAGATGTGGCAACCGCGATGCGCATCCAGAAAGGCATGGCGCTCGAACTCCTCCAGGACCTCACCGCCATGGGCACAATCTCCAAGACCAAGATCAACCGCCGGCAGATCGCGTGGAGCCTCCCCACTGCATCCCGGTCAACGAACGTGCCGCGGAACACTCAATCGTAACGGACCATTCAGGGCAAGTAGCGCACCGAATCGGCCCGCCAAGTACACCGTCTCAAGGTTGTGCGACGTCCGAACCCGTTCGCCTGCGAACTCCACGAACGCACCAAGCCTCGTCGTACCGTCATCGGACTTCTCGGTGAACCACACTTCGTCCCGGTTGAGATAGCCGAGCAGATTGGTGCGTTGCGAAGTGAACACCACCTGCGCCCCTTTGGGATTGACCTCCCGATCGCCGAACACCTGAACCAGTTGCACGGACACCACGGGATGGACACTCGCCTCCGGTCCTGAGAGCTGCGGTCACTGACCCCGCAAGCAAGAACCAGCGGCCCACGCCGCGAGACTCGCTCGTCGGTCACTGACCATACTGGTGTCGGCGACACAGCGAACCACCCTGATGCCACTTGATCCCGCTGAGCCCTGCTCTGGGGCACCTGGTGGTTGATCGACGAGTATCTCGGTGATACTCGGGTCGATCAGTTTCATCAACGCGAGCGTCAAGCGTTGACGCGCGTGAATCTGCCCGAGGATTTACCAGAAGTTGCTCGAATGAGCACAACTTTGAAAGGACTTCCCGTCGCCGATCTGGCAGAGCGGGTGCGAAGACGAGCTAACATCGACGTCACTACGGTGACGTCAAGCAGGGTAGCAGGCTTGTTGCCGAAGCTCTTCCAACTGCGGGTCGGCAACTTCTGCGTGCAGCTGGCGAGCAAACCCGACCCTGAGTGCGTCCTCCGGATCATTGCCGATCAGTTGCGTCCTGGGATTCGCGTGTTCGTCGGCGTCACAGACCCTATCGGTACCACCGTGGAGACGCCTGAAGAAGTCCGTGACCGGGTGCTGCTCGCGGCTCGGTACATCCCTGTGGACGCGTCGTCGGGGAGAACGTCATGGCCGTCCTACCCGGCGTTTCCGCAGCGTGCTGTACGGTACGTGGTCGCCCACGGCATCAGCCAGTTCCTCGATCTGGGCTCCGGGATCCTGACCGTCGGAACGTGCACGAAGTCGCGCAGGACATGGCCCCTGGGTGGTCTGCGTCGACTACGACGAAGTCGCCGTCGACGCAGACCACAGCCGCACCATCCGCGAAGACAACCCGATCGCCACCACCTTTGCCTGCCCCAGACGGTCCTGAACTCGGCAGGTTTGCGGACGCTGGCCTTCGACCGGCCCATCAGGCTGCTCTTGGTCGCCGTATTCCACACTTCGTCCCCTACCACCTGCGCCCCGCCGAAATCGTCGCCGACTACCGCACGGCACTGCCGGCGAGCAGCCTGGTCGCGCTGTCGCATCTGACCGCCGACCACGCCCCGAGGGAAATGGCGGAGGTCGCCGACGCCACGAGGAACAGTCGCGACCCTGTACTTCCGCCCGTACGAGAGCAGCGGCCGGCGGTCCGGGTGCAGGCCAGCGTGATCTCGGCCAGGCGCAACATCACCAACACCGTCGCGGTGAAACCGATGGCGAGCGTGTCCTTGTCGGTGATTACCGGGACCCGCCCGCGACGGGAGAGGTCGCGCTGCATCCTCGAATTCACCGGGTCCGTGACACCTGGAGGTCAAGGTCCGGCAATCGAGCTGTCGCCCTATCGCCCGAATCCAGCACCGCCTCCGACACCGATGAACCCCAGGCAGCGGCCGCTCAGCAGCTCTGTGCCGAGCAGGACCAGCGTGCACAGCGGCCGTCACCGGCTGCGACCTGAAATCACGTTGACTCGACATCGTGTTCGGAGGCAACCGGTGACGGCCAATATCGGAAGGCGACAAGTCAAGGCAAACCTTGACAGGTCAGGTGTGCTTGTAGCTACGGAATTCGCCATAGGCCGCGCTACGGCCGATCGTGGGCGAAAGCACGACCGGGTTCTGGCCGTGAATGGTAGTACAATTCGGGCCGGAGAATATGATCTGTCCCTGGTTCGTGTAGTTGTGCACGTAGTCCCACGGGTTCTTGGGCGGCAGGTTGCGGCACCGGCCGGCGGGAGCCAGGTCCAAGATGTCGGTGCAGTGCCTGGCGAACGTGTGACAGAACCGGACGTAATCGGCCTGGGTCCGCAGGTCCGGCGTGGACGCGGCGGACGCCGGTGCCGCCAGCGCGAACACACTCGCGCCAATCGCGCAAGCCACGGCGATCGGGCTGAATAATTTCCTCATGGGTGTATTTCTCCCCTCGTGTCGAAACGTGCCCACAGTCGCGCGTGACACGTTTTGATCCGCCGCTCCGGACCACGACCCCCAGAACGCGGGCCCCTTGAACGACTCGTCACGAGTGTCGGCGGGGCTTTGGTGGCCGATCCAGGGTTTTGCGTTCAGGCGCAAACCCCTTGACGTCGCTGGAGACCGTGGCAGAGTCGAGATCATGACCACGCTCAGGGGAGGAGCGGGGCTGCGTATCCATTTCACCGCACAGGACCTGGTACGCACCCGGATTTCGACACGCCCGGACACCCTCTGGGAGCTCGTACTGAGCCTGCTGCGGCTACAGACCCTGCGGCCATCGGGCCGCCTCAGCCCGCCGGTGCCGCCAGATGTCATCGAATGGCGGGCCAGCACCCTGTCCCGCCTGTCCGGCCGCGCCTTGGGACAGGCCTTGAACCACCACGTCCTGCCGCTGACCCCGGTGTCCTCGTACTTCCCCGACTTCCTCACCCCGGGTACCGGCTTGGCCGATCTGGCACCTGGCCTGGACATGGTGCTGTCCACCCCTCGCGAGCGAATCGGCCAGGAGCTGGGCATACTCACCACCCGCAGCGGCACACCCAGCTGGGGCGCCGACCTGGCAGCCGGCAACCGCGACGCACTGCACCTGCTAGGCGCTACCCTGCGCTCTTACCACGCCACCGCGCTGGCCCCGTGCTGGCCCGCGATCACCGCACGTATCGCCGCCGAGCGCACCCGGCTGACCGGTGTGCTCACCACCAGCGGCGCGGAAGGATCACTGTCAGCTCTACGGCCGTTCGCCGAATGGCACCCGACCGAACGGATCCTCGAAGCCCGCTACCCGGTCGCCATGGACATCCACCTGCAAGGCCGGGGACTGACCTTGATCCCCTCCTGGTTCTGCCACGCAACACCCGTCGCCCTCGCCGATCCCGCCCTGCCGCCGGTGCTCATCTACCCGATCACGCACGACCCGCCCCCGGCCATCGACCCGGCCGCCCTCACGAAACTGATCGGACCCACCCGCGCGAAGGTCCTCACCACCATCACCACCGGCACCCCCACCAGCCTCATCCAGCACCGAACCGGAATATCGGCCTCCCAGATATCCCGCCACGCAGCCGTGCTCCGCGACAACAACCTCATTACCGAAGCCCGCCACGCCGGCCACACCTTCTATACGCGAACCCCGCTCGGACACGTCCTCACCGCCGGCCACTGAGGCCCTCGCGGGTATTCGTCGAATGCCCGCGGCGCGGGAAGAGCCCCGAATTCCCTGCCGAATATTTCTCGGGGTACGCACACGCGTACCGTCGCGGATAGCGCTCACAGCCCGGCGTTCGAAGGGGACGCCGGGAAACTCCCGGTCCATCCACACGTCGAACGCATAGTGCAGAAACAAGTTCGCAAGCACGGGTGAGTCCGCAGAACCTTGAGGAGTACCACGGTCCTGGACCTAGCCGAGCCATCGGGCAGCGCCAGCGGCGCTTGCAACCAGCGCCTGACATACAGCACCACCCACGGTAGGTCGGTGTTCGCCTCGACAGCGGGATCCCCTGGTATCAGTGCCTTCGGATCAGTCATCTGGCCGAGCTCCGCGGCCACCAGATCGGGCCCACCGAGACCGGGTCCGTAGTGATCGGATCGAGCCCGGGATCGACCTTCAACGCGTCGAGCTTCGTGTGCTCGACCTCGCGGTAGGCCTTCGCGGCCTTACCCAGGAAACTTGACAAGCCCGATCAACCGGGCACCAACACGCAGCAGGCGATCGTACCGACAGCGAACTACAGAAAGAACCGCCAGGCGGTATCGGCGAGCCCGAACCTGCCGACCACGCGCTGGGCCGGCCACGGGGAGGCTGGACGCTCAAGCTGCATCTGGCCGCCGAGCAAGGCCAGAAACCATTGTCATTGCTGGTGACTGCCGGTCGATGTGGTGATTCGCCGCAGGTCGAGGCAGTGCTGGCCGGGTCCGGGGCGCCCGGACTGGCGGTGGTCAGCCCTGACCCGGCCGGATCGTGTCCTGGCGGACAAGGCCTACAGTTCTCGCCCCAACCGGGCCTACCTGCAACGGCGCGGGATCGCATGCACGATTCCCCAGCCCTCCGATCAGGTCCGGCATCGCCGCGACCGCGGCCGGGCCGGTGGCCGGCCACCAACGTTCGACTCAGAGATCTACAAGCAGCGCCATACGGTCGAGTGCAGCATCAACCGGCTCAAACGCAACCGAGGCGTGGCCACGATTCGGCAACTCGCAGTTCGCTACGAAGCAACCATCCACATCGCGGCCATCAACGAGTGGCTACGCCATTGAAACAGGCTCTAGCCGACTACCGCGAGGACGTCCTGCGGTTCGCGTTCGACCTGCGAGTGTCTTCACCCACAACCAGGCCGAACGCGACATCCGCATGACCAAACCCAGGTCAAGATCTCCGGCGGATGGCGCACCCCGACGGCGCCACCACCTGGCTCACCGTGCGCTCCTACATCTCCACCATCCGCAAAGACGGCTTCAACGCCATCGCCGGAAACCCCTGGCCACCAACCAACCCCACAACCACCTGACCAGTAACGGGCCGGCGCCCTACTCGTGCGAGAGCTATGCGGCTTCGACGGTCGCGATGTCGAAGAAGTCCGGCTGAAAGTCGGCAACGCCGGTCCAATAGGGTGCTTCGTTCTCGAATCCATCCTTGTCCAGCAATGAGTCGAAGGAATCGAATGTAGTCCAGAGGCCGAAGTTGACCACCCTGGTCCCATCCAGGCTGCGGTGGAAGTCGATCGCGGTCAAGCCCGGCGTGGTGAGGGAGTTCGGGGCGTATCGGCGGGCGAGCTCGATCATGCGAGCCTGCTTGTCGGTGCTCACCGTGAACATGCCGAAATGCGCCAGCGGTGTGGCATCGGCCGACACCTCGGTTGGCTTGTCGACTCCATCGGATCGCTCGACGAAGACCACCTTGTACGTCCGGGACTCGAGGAGCACGAACTCTGGCAGGCAATCCCGCAACGACCATCGCTTGGGAACGACGAGGGGCGGTGAGCCGTCGGGGCCAGCGTCAGAGGGCCGGGTCCACTGCGAGTAGCAGACCAGACCTCCGCGGCCGCGGCCCCGAAGCACGGTGGCGGCCACGAAGTTCACGTCTCCCTTCCAGGTCTGCCTGATGTGCCTCGTAGCGGCCTCGATCGCCGCCGATTGCCGCTCTGGCTGGATGTCGAACCGCTCGATGCACGTCAGGACCTTCGCGTTCTCCGAGATCCGCAGTGCCGAAACGCTCGTGAACTGAGTCAAAGTGCTCACCTCTTCCTGATTTCCTTCAAACCCAAACGAGACCGTAGCGTCTCTCTGCGAGACTGTAGCGTCTCTCTGCGAGACTAGACCATCTCTGTGAGAGACGCTACAGTCTCTGCATGAAGTCCACCAGTGTTGATGTCCGCGTGATCGCGAGCCGGGCTGCGATCATGAAGGCAGTGACCGAATTGCTGACCGAAGTGGGGCTCTCCGGCGTGACGATCGATTCGGTCGTCACTAGATCAGGGGTGGCCCGCGCCACGGTGTACCGGCATTGGTCGACTCGGCGAGCGCTCGTTGTCGATGGGTTGAACCAGCTCATGAAGGCGCCCACTCCTACTACGGAAAGTAGTGATCAGGGCGCCGAGGGCCGACTGGCCGGTTTTGTGGCCACGCTGGCCGCGGAGTTCGGCGAACAACGGTGGGCGGCTGCCATGCCGGCATTGCTCGAGGCTGCCCGCCGGGATCCCGACCTGTCTGAACAGATGCCCGCATTTCTCGAAGCGCGCAGGGCGCCGTTACGCTCTATCCTGGAAGAGGCCGTCCGCCGCGGGGAGTTGCGACCGGAAATTGATATCGATACCGCAATGGATCAACTGGCAGGACCATTACTATTTCGTCGCTTGATCAGCAATTTACCTCTGACTCAAAGTTTCCGCGACACGATCGTTCAAGATTTCTGCAGAATCAACCGCGTGAAAACGTGAAGGTTTGTCAGTCATGGACGCGCGAGCAATAAGGAATGTCCGCGAAGCGGGAGTCAGCTTTGCGCAGCGAGGTTGAGCCAAGGTGCTCGCCGAAATGATATGGACAACAGCGGGGTCGGACACTTCGACCGCACCCTGCTCGACGAATGGGTCTACACACGCCTGACGCACCAAGACCGAACGATGCGACGCCTGCCCAGACTAGGTCACCCCTACCGTTCGCCGCCTTCTCGCCGTGCCGTTTTGGGTCCTACATGAGGGTTGCGTTGATGCGGCGGATGGCAGCAGCCAGTGGGGGGCCCAGTGTTTTCCGGACAGCTGCTTAGTTGCTAATTTTACGCTGCGAGCTGTCGGTTCAGATACTCGGCGTGGACCTCGTGTGGGGTCTTGTAACC
>NZ_JBHRWK010000072.1:0-1094 GCF_042647925.1 Amycolatopsis speibonae | reverse complement strand
GTGCGGTCTCGGATCGACTGGAAGTATTTGATGGGTTTGGATTTGGAGGACCCTGGGTTCGATTTCTCTGTTCTGTCGGAGTTTCGTGACCGGCTGGTCACCGCGAACGCGCAACGGGAAATCCTGGATATCCTTCTCGATCGCCTCACCGAGGAAGGGCTTGTCACGACGCGAGGTAAAGCCCGGACTGATTCCACTCATGTTCTGGCCGCGGTGGCGGTACTCAACCGGCTGGAGAATGTGTTCACCACGATGCAGGCCGCGCTGGAGCAGGTCGCCGAAACGGCATCGGAGTGGCTGGGGTCGTGGATGAGCGCGGAGTGGCAGAAGCTTTACGGTGTACCATTTTCTATGCCTAAGTCCGCTGCGGCGCGGGCGAAGCTAGGCGGCCAGATCGGCGTGGACGGCTGGGAATTGTGGACGCGGATCTCGGGCGCGGACGCGCCTGAGGGACTCGGCGCGTTGCCCGCGATGGCGACGTTGCGGCTGGTCTGGTTGCAGCAATTCCATCGGGATAGCACTAACGCTGTGATATGGCGGGATAAAGACAAGCACGGTCAGCCTCCGGCGTCGATCCGGATTGATTCCCCGTTCGACATCGAGGCCAGGCGCGCGGTGAAACGAGGCATGGGCTGGACTGGCTACAAAGACCATTACACCGAGACCTACGGTAATCCCGAAACGCCGAATATGATCACCGACGCCGAGTGCACGGCAGGGCCGGTGCATGACGGCGCGGTGCTGGCCGGTGTTCACGACCGTCTCGCGTCACGGGGTCGCCTGCCCGATGAGCACCTGGTCGACAGCGCCTACGCCGACCCTGAGGCGGTCATCACCGCCCGGGATGTCCACGGCATCACACTGATCGCACCGTTGCTGCACGATCACAGCTGGCAGGCGACCGCCGGTGAGGGTTTCGACCAGAGCGGCTTCACCGTCGACTGGGACGCCCAACGCGCCACCTGCCCCGAGGGAGCGACGTCACAGAGCTGGGGAGCACGCCAGGACCCCGCCGGAACAAGGATCCACGTCCAGTTCGCGGCGAAGGACTGCCGACCGTGTCCCTCCCGGGACAAGTGTGTCCGCAGCGTCAG
>NZ_JBHRWK010000071.1:0-37110 GCF_042647925.1 Amycolatopsis speibonae | reverse complement strand
ACCGGACGAAAACCCATAGCCACACCAGGATTCTCCCAGCATCACCAGCCCACACCAAAATCATCACCAGCAGGTCGCCCCAAAACGCAACAGCCTCTGTGATGCGGGGAAAGCGTCCTTCGCGGCGTGAGATGTGGGAAAGTCCCCTTCAGCCCCGTCGGCCTCGTTGGCTGGCCTTCATGTACTGGGGAAGGTGTGAAGGTCGAGTTTCCTTCGCTCAGCCGAGGCAAGGGGGCCTTCACTCTGGTGGGGCAGCTGAGGCGAAAGTGACGGGTCCCGGAGCCTGCGGGACCCAGGTCCCTCAACGAGTCCTTCACGGACCGGACCGGAGCCAGAAACCCAGCTCAGCCCCGCAGTCGTTGAGCGGCCTCCCGGCCGGGAGCGGGAGCCTCACCCGGCACCGAGTCCGGATCGATGGCCGCCTGCACGACGCGGTCCTCGGCGCCGACCAGCAGTTCGGCACCCGGTCGCGTCGAGCGTTTGACCAGCGCCAGCGCGATCGGTCCCAGTTCGTGGTGCTGCACCACGCTGCCGACCCGCCCGACGGTCCGTTCGCCCAGCACCACCGGGTCGCCGGTCTCCGGCGTGATCTCCGGCGAACCGTCCAGGTGCAGCAACGCCATGTACCGCGGCGGCCGCCCGACGTTGTGGACCTTCGCGACGGTCTCCTGGCCGCGGTAGCAGCCCTTCGCCACGTGCGCGGCGGAGTCGACCCAGTTCACCTCGTGCGGGATCGTGCGATCGTCGGTGTCGATCCCCAGCCGCGGCCGCAGCGACTCGACCCGCAGCGCGTCGAACGCCCAGCTGCCCGCCGGTCGCGCGCCCGCGTCGGTCAGGCGGCGCCACCAGTCGGCGAGTTCGGCGCGAGGCACGGCGAGGTCGGCGCTGTGCCGCCCCGGCCACGGCATCCGCCGCGCGAAACCGCCGGGGATCGGAGCGACCGAGTACGGGTCCGAGCCCAGCGAGACACCCACGGTGGCCAGCACGCGGTCCGCTTCGGGGCCGAGGACGGTCAGCAGCGCCAGCTCGTCCGACACATCTCGGATGTCCACTTTGGACCAGAACTTCATCGCTTCGAGGTACTCGCGCAGCGTCTGCTTGCCGCCGGACGGCAACGCGCTGGAAGCCACGGCGCCCCTGTCGCTGTCCAGCCACACCGTGCCCTCGGAATGCGCGACGACCATGTGCGTGTCGACGCGGCCCTGGCTGTCCAGCACGAGCGCCTCGGTGCCGGTGCCCTCGGCGAGCCCGGTGACGTGCTGCGAGATCACCAAATGCAGCCAGGACAACCGTTCTTCCCCGGTCACGGCCAGGATCTCGCGATGCGAACGGTCGATCACGACCGCGCCGCGCGCCGCCGTCCGTTGCTCGGCGAAGGGGTCTCCCCAATGCCACGGGACACCCTCCTCAGGATGCCCGTCGGGTGCCGCGATCGGTCCGGGAAGGTCGAGCAGGGGGGAGCGGTAGGGCATGAAACCCATGCTAGTGAGTACCGTGTCCGTATGCGCGTGCTTGCCTTTCTCGACGGGACCCTGGCCGACCCCGAAGCCGCTCACCTGCGGGTAGACGATCTCGGGTTGCTTCGCGGCGACGGCGTGTTCGAGACGATCCTCGTCGTCGACGGACGCCCCCGTGAACTCCGCCCGCACCTCGAGCGCCTGGCCCGTTCCGCGGCCATGCTCGACCTGCCGGAGCCGGACCTCGCGGACTGGGAGCGCGCCGCGCAGGTCGTCATCGACAACTGGTCCGGCACCGCCGAGATCGCTCTGAAACTGGTGTACACCAGGGGAATCGACGGCGATCCGGAAGCGAAGCCGTTCGGGTTCGCGCTCGGCGTGGAGATCGACGAGAAGGTCCTGCGGGCCCGCGTCGAAGGCGTCGCGGCGATCACCCTCGAACGGGGCATCGAGCCCGAACTCGCCGAGCGCGCGCCGTGGTTGCTGCTGGGCGCGAAGTCGATTTCGTATGGCGTCAACATGGCCGCGCTGCGCGAGGCGGGCCGTCGCGGCGCGAGCGATGTGATTTTCACCGCCGCCAACGGTTCGGTCTTCGAAGGACCGACTTCGACGGTCGTCCTCGCGAAGGACAAGACGCTCTACACGCCGCCGGCGAGCATCGGCATCCTGCCGGGGACGACGCAGGCGGCGCTGTTCCGGGGTGCCGAGCGGGCGGGCTGGTCGGTCAAGGTCGAGCCGCTCCAGGTCTCCGACCTCAGCGAGGGCGAGGGGCTGTTCCTCGCCTCGTCGGTTCGCAAACTGACCAGGGTGCACACGCTCGACGGCGTCGCGCTCGGCGACTCCAGCGCGATCCACGCTGAGCTGGCCGCCGCGTACGAGAGCGAATACGCGATCAGCTGAGCGTCGCGCGCAGCTTGGTGATGGCGCGAAGGACCTCGTCGCGGTTCTTCGCCGCCGTCATCCACGACGGCAGCCGCGCGACCAAGGTCATGCCGGGGCTGTCCCCGAGCCCGCGTTCGCGCAGCTTCGCCGCGACGAACCGTTCGATGAGGTCGAGGTGACTTTCGTGGAACGCCCACAGGGTGTTCCCGCCGCGACAATCGGCGCGCAGCCACAGGGGTTCGTGGAAGAACGGGTCGATCGGCCGGTTCCACGCGTGGAAATCGGGCAGCGGATTTTCCCGCACCAGTCCGCACGCGGGGCAGGTGAGCCGGGAGGCGGTCACCGAGGCCCGGTCGGCGCAGCGCGGACAGAGGACGAGGATCGGCTCGTCCGCGAAGTCCTGGATCCGGATCTGAGGATCGCGGAATCGCGGCGTGTCCATCAGCTGAGCGGGCTGATGATCAGCAGGTGCGGCAGGATCGCTTCTTCGCGATAGGCCGCGATCTTGTGGTGCCCGTCGAGGATCACCGCCGCGTCGGAGGTTTCCAGCACGACCGCGACCGGCCGGTGCCCGCTCTTGATCGCCGTCCGGTAGTAGCCGACCCGCGAGACGTCGGCGGGCGGCCAGTCGGCGCTCGGGGTCAGGTAGCGGTCCTCGACCAGCCGTTCGGGGCCATCGACCTGGTAGTCGCCGTCGGCGAAGAGATCGAGAAGCGGGCGGAGCGTGTCGCCGAGCGGACGCCGCATCTGACCGGTGGCCAGTGCGATCCGCAGCGACTGCGGGAGTTCGGGCTGCGAAGGGACCGAATTCGTGTCGATGACACCCGTGCCACCGTCGACCTTTACCTGTTCCACACCCTCGTGGACGAGTGAAAGCGGAGAAGGGTTCCGGGACGGGCCTGCGCGAGGGCAGGGAGTGACGCCCGTCTCACCACCGCGGCCACCGGATAACCACCGGTAGTTGGATGATCCGCCAAGAACACGACCGGCAGCCCGTTCGGCGGCACCTGGACGGCGCCGGTCAGCAGCCCTTCGCTCGGTAGCTCCCGCCCGGCGTGTTCGCCCTCGCGGGTCAAAGCGGGTCCGTCGAGCCGGAGACCGACGCGGTTCGACTCCGCCGTCACCCTCCACGTCTTCGCGAGCCCGGCCGCCAGGTCCTCGAACCAGTGCGCCCGCGGGCCCGGATCGATCGGCACGACCAGCGAGGCCGGAGCGACCGTGGGCAGTACGACGTCGGCGCCTCCAAGCGGGGACGGTGTGCCGAGCGGGAGGACGTCGCCCGTCTTCAGCGGTGCGGGCCCGATCCCCGAGAGGACGTCCCGCGATCGGCTGCCGAGTTCCGCGTCGATCGCGATCCCACCGGAAACCGCCAGGTAGCACCGCAATCCGGTGGCAGGGGCGCCGATCGCCAGGGCTTGGCCCGCGGCCAGCCACACCGGCGCGTGCGAGCCGACGGCGCGCCCGTCGACCTCGACCTCGACGGCCGGGCCGGTCACCGCGATCGTGCAGGACGTCGTCGCGCGCAGTTCCAGGCCGCCGAACAGGCACTCGACGCCTGCGGCGTCCTCGTCGTTGCCGACGAGCCGGTTGGCCAGGCGCAGCGCCGGGACGTCCAGCGCGCCGGACGGCGGGACGCCGAGATGGGCGTAGCCGGGCCTGCCGAGGTCCTGGACCAGTGCGAGCGGACCCGGCCGGACCACTTCGAGAGCCCTCATCCGGCACACCGGAACCGCACGCGATCGCCGGGCGCCAGCAGCGTGGGCGGGTCGGCGCGCGGATCGAACAGGACGGTCCGCGTGTGGCCGATCAGCCGCCAGCCACCGGGCGAGACGCGCGGGTACACGCCGGTGAACTCGCCCGCGATCCCGACCGAACCCGGTGGCACGCGAGTGTGCGGAGACGACAGCCTCGGCTGCCGAAGTGGTTCGGGAAGTCCTGTCAGGTAGCCGAAACCAGGCGCGAAACCGGTGAAGGCCACGGTGTAGACGGCGCCGGTGTGCAGCCGGACAACGTCCTCAGTGGACACTCCGGCATCCCGTGCGACGAGGTCGAGATCTTCGCCGTCGTAGGTGACGTCCAGGGTGATCTCGCGGGGTTCACCTGCGGGCGGATGTTCGAGATCGGCGCCGGACAGGAGGTCACGGACGGCCGAGAGGGCGCCGGAGCCCGGGGTTTCCACCACGAGCAGGCTGCGGGCGCCGGGGACGAGCTCGGTGATCCCGGCCGGGCGCGCGGACGACACCGTGGCGTGCGCCGCGATCGTCTGGGCCAGGGAATCGCAGTCCAGCAGGGCGGCGTGCTCGCCGTAGGCACGCCACCGCACGGGAAACGGTCAGCCCACCACGCGACGCAGCAGCGCCGACGTGTGCGGCTGCAGTTCCTGGCCCATCATGGCGCGCTCCTCGACGTAGCCGAGTTCGCCGTTGACGATGCCGTAGAGCCGCGAAGAGGCCGTGACGTCCTTGGCCGTCGATGTGCGGACGATGGCGTCGGTGCCCAGCTCCCAGGCCGGGACCGAAGCCTTGCCGCGCGGCTTGCCGTAGAAGAGTTCCACGATGCCGGTGTTGTGGGTCAGCAGCAGTTCGATCGTGTCGTCGGCCTGCGGGCGCCAGAATCCGGACTCCCGCGCGGCGGGACGGATGACCTTGCCTTCTTCGTCGAGCAGCCAGGCGCGTGCCTCGTGCGTGAGGAAGGGGCGGCCGTCGTGCGCGATGGTCAGCTGCATGCCGAACCGGCGCGGGCCTTCGATGGTCGGGTAGTCGACCTCGCCTTCACCGCGCCACACGCCGACCAGCGGCAGGAGCGCCAGGCAGGCGTCATCGAGGTTCGGGCCCTCGCGCAGATTCGCCGTGTCGCCCGGGATGGGCATGTCGTCGAACTGGGGGAGGTTACGTTCGCGCGTTTCTTCCGCGCGCTTCTCCGCGGCCTGGATGGCCTCGTCGCCACTCGCCGTCATGGGTCAGCGCTGGTCCGCGTAAAGCCGGTAGACGACGTACACGGCGAACCAGGTGATCGCGACGCCGGCGAGCACCAGCAGGGTCGTAAACAGGATCTCCACGCCACGCACTTTAGTCGCTACCTGGAAGCACAGCCCCGCGAAGGGGTGGTGGTAGTGCCCACACGGTCTCCCCAAGGGCGCTCCGCGCCCGACGGAGACTTCACGTCGCGCGCCTCTTTTGGGCCGGAGGCCCACGGAAACGCGATGAAGGGGCGCCCTCCGCGCTCACCGTGAGGTGAATGCGGAACGACGCCCCTTCGGCGCGTTTTCCGTCAGCGCGCGACCTAGGACACCGCGATGGCGAGCTGGTGCACGCCGGGACCCTGAGCGGTGACCGAGGCCTCGCCGTTGCCGGAGCGGTGCAGCGCGCGCACCGTCCAATCGCCGGGGGCCGCGTAGAAGCGGAAGTCGCCGTCGGCCGACGAGACGACCTCGCCGGTGAAGTCGCCGCCGCCGTCCAGCAACCGCACGAAGGCGCCGCCTACGGGCCCTTCCGTGCCGGTCACCTTGCCGGCCAGCACGACCTGGCCGCGGGTGTCGTAATCGGCGGGCGTGGCCTCCTGGACCGGTGCGCCGCAGCTGTCGTCCGCCATCACTTAGCTCCCAACTCGACCGGCACGCCGACGAGCGAGCCGTATTCCGTCCATGAACCGTCGTAGTTCTTCACGGCGTCGTATCCGAGGAGCTCGTGCAGCGCGAACCACGCGATGGACGAACGCTCGCCGATGCGGCAGTACGCGATCGTGGACTTCGACTCGTCGAGGCCCTCGTCGGAGTACAGCTCCTTGATCTCGTCCTCGGTCTTGAAGGTGCCGTCCTCATTGGCGACCTTGGCCCAAGGGACGTTCAGCGCGCCCGGGATGTGGCCGGGGACCTGCGACTGCTCCTGCGGCAGGTGCGCCGGGGCGAGCAGCTTGCCGGAGAACTCGTCGGGCGAACGCACGTCGACGAAGTTGCTGCCGCCGATGGCCTGGACGACCTCGTCTCGGAACGCGCGGATCGAGAGGTCCTGCTCCTTGGCCTGGTACGTGGTGGCCTCGCGCTTGACCTCGTCCGCGTTCAGCTCGCGGCCGTCGAGTTCCCACTTCTTGCGGCCGCCGTCGAGCAGCTGCACGTTCTCGTGGCCGTAGAGCTTGAAGTACCAGTACGCGTACGCGGCGAACCAGTTGTTGTTGCCGCCGTAGAGGACGACGCGGTCGTCGTTCGAGACGCCCTTCTCCGAGAGGAGCTTCTCGAAGCCCTCCTTGTCGACGAAGTCGCGGCGGACCCCGTCCTGCAGGTCCTTGCGCCAGTCGAACTTCACCGCACCGCGGATGTGTCCGTTGTCGTACGCGGTCGTGTCCTCGTCGACCTCGATGAACACGACACCCGGGGTGTCCAGGTTCTCCTCGGCCCACTGGGTGGTGACCAGGACGTCTTCACGGCTCATGGAGCTGACTCTCTTTCTGGTTAGGACGCGCGAGGGCTGGGGCTGAAACGCTTGATGAGCAGGTACATCTCGCAACCGAGACAGAAGTTGAACGCCGCGTTGAGGAAGGCCGCGAACAGCGCGAACGCCGTCGCGACGAACCCGAGCGCGGTCAGGCCGGAGGCGAAGCCGACAGTGCCGACGAGAGCGAAAACGAAGCCGACGGCCTGCGCGAACCGCAGCGGGGCGGCGTCCTCGCGTTCGGTCGCCGGGCCGAGCCGCGGCGCCACCAGGTAGCGGTAGACCAGGGAGTACGGCGCCGGCTTCAGGCCGACGAAGGCACCGATCGCGAACACCACCGTCTGCGCCGCGAGCAGTGGCCACCACTGGGTGATGAGCACGACCGCGAGCACGATCGTCGTCAGGATGGCGGCGAAACGCGGACCCCGGGGGTCGACGGCCGGTCCTGCGGACATGGATCCTCCTGCGAACGAGAGGGAAAGAGGTGCGTGCCGGGACAGGGCGCGCGCAGCGGCTTCGAAGGCGCGATCAGCAGGCCGGACACAGGCTGCTGCGAACGCGGCACAGATCCACTGCGCGGCGCTGGGTCAGCAAGGTTCGGGGCAGCCTGTTCACGGGTGCGAGGGTACGCAGAGCTCCCTCAGGTTGGGAACCGTGTTCACACCTTGGGACGCTTCCCAAAATTCGGGATCAGACGTTCGCCAGGTGGGGTTTCAGGGCTTCGAGAAGCTCCTGACCTCGGGGAACGCCGCCGACGCGGAAGACCTCCCGGCCGTCCGGCGTCAAGGCCAGCGTCGTCGGAGTCCGCAATACCGAAAGTGCCTGGGCGACTTCGGGGGTCTCGGTGACGTCCAGATCGACGTGCGTGAGGCCGTCGGTCTTCTCCGCGAGCGCCGACAGGATCACGCGGGTGTGGCGACAGGGCGCGCAGAACGTGGTGGAGATCTGGACCAGGGTGACGCCTTCGGGGGCGAGGGCGCCGGAGACACGCTCCGGCAGCTTCGTCACGTCAGAAGCCTTCGCGGCCCTGATGCGGCCGTTGCGCGCCTGCAGCAGCGCCCCCGCGACCCCGCCGAGCACCAAGACGCCCAGCAGCACCCACACTCCGGTCAAATCCGCTCACCCCTGGGGCTTCGCTCCGTTGAAGGCGACGTTCTTGCCCTCACCCTTGATGGTCACCGAACCGCTGTTCACGCGCACCGACGTCGGGGTCACCGAGAACGGCATCGCGCCGGTGTCGATGGTCGCGTTGAAATTCGGCAGCAGCGCGTCCTGCACCGCCTGGGGAACGACGGTGGTCTCCTTGTCATTCCCGAACTGCAGTCGCTTCGGCTCGAGACGGATCTTCTGCCCGTCCAGTTCGATCATCGCGAAGCAGAAGATCTCCACCTTCTGCCCGGCGATCTGCACGTTGCCCGAGACCCGGATCCCGGCGCTGGAGGAGTCCACCGGCTCGCCGTTCTCGTCGGTGGTCGTCGTGGGCTTCGTCTCGCCCTGCCCGCTGTCGCCGTTGCGGACGTAGTCCTCGGTGACCGGCTCGATCTTCAGGTTGTCGATCCTGTCCAGCGGCGCCTGCCGCGCGATGTCCGCGGCCTTGATCGTCACCTCGCCCTTGAGCGTGCCGATGACGATCGACTTGGTGTTGCCGGACGTCAGGTCCGAGAGCGGCGCCGTGACGTCGCTCATGTCCGCGTTGAAGTCCACGTCACGCAGCTTCGGCGGAACGGCCACGCCCTGGGCGTTGAGGGTGATGTGACTGTAGTCACCGGAGAGGGCCTGGGTGAGGAACGGAAAACCGTGCACCGTGACCGCCGGATCGTTGGCCAGCTTCAGCTGTTCGCGGGCCTTCTGGGAGATCGTGTGCTCGGCGAACGCCGCCGCCCCGAAATCGGCCCCGACCAGCAGCACCAGTAGCACCGCGAGGGCGATGAGCCAGCCCCGTCCACGCCGCTTCGGTCGCTTGGCGGACCGGCCTGGGGACGGCCGTTCGTCACGCGCCACGGGCCTGCTCACCATCGCGTCAAATCTCCTTCGTAAACCTCTTTGGCCAGGTGTGATCGATCCAGCACGGGGTAGGTCCCAGGCTGTTCACCCGCTATTCTCACTAAGCACCGGCTGTAGCCACGTTCGAGGCGACTACGAGTTAGGGCGGTGCGGCGATGAGCCTGGACCTTCTGGTGTTGACTGCGGAACCCGATGCGACCGGGGTGCTGCCCGCTCTCGATCTGCTGCCCCACACCGTACGCGTCCGTGCCCCGGAAGTGACCGCGCTCCTCGACGCCGGCCACCGCGACGTCATCATCCTCGACGCCCGCACCGATCTCGCCTCCGCGAAGAGCCTCTGCCGCCTGCTCAAGGGCGCCGGCGAGGACGAGGCTTCCACCCCGGTCATCGCCGTCGTCGGCGAAGGCGGGCTGGTCGCTGTCAGCGCGGAATGGCGCACCGACGACATCCTGCTCCCGACGGCCGGCCCCGCCGAGGTCGACGCCCGGCTGCGGCTGGTCACCACCCGCGACGGCGCCGCCTCGCAGGTCGACGCCGAACTGCGGGTCGGCGAGCTGGTCATCGACGAGGCGACCTACACCGCGAAGCTCCGCAAGCGCACTCTCGAACTCACCTACAAGGAGTTCGAACTCCTCAAGTACCTCGCGCAGCACGCCGGACGGGTCTTCACCCGCGCCCAGCTGCTGCAGGAGGTCTGGGGCTACGACTTCTTCGGTGGCACGCGCACGGTCGACGTCCACGTCCGGCGCCTGCGCGCCAAGCTGGGCCCGGAGCACGAGCAGATGATCGGGACCGTGCGCAACGTCGGCTACAAGTTCGAGCGGCCCTCCAAGGGCGCCGCGGCCAAGCAGCAGGCCGTCGCCCCGAACTCGAGCGTCTACGAGCCGAGCGAGCTTTCCGCGCACTGATTCCCTTCCTCTCCTGCCTGACAAGACGTCCGGGCGGGAACCGGGTTCCCGGGTAGGGTCGATTTCATGCTTGATCTGGCTTGGACCGGTGAACCGGACACGGAAGAGATCCACGACTTCCTCCTCGCCGTGCGCGAGGCCGACGGTGACCCCCAGGACACCGGTTTCGCCGGTGGACAGCACCTCTTGGGTCATGTCGACGGTGAGCTGGTCGTGTACGCGCACCTGGACACCGAAGGCGACTCACACGGCAATCAGGTCGCCGAGCTGTTCGTCCACCCCGCGCACCGGCGGTCCGGTCACGGCCGGGCGGCCACCAGGGCGCTCGTCGAACGGGTCGACGGCAAGCCGCTGCGCGTCTGGGCGCACGGCGACCATCCGGCCGCCGTTCACATCGCCGGGACCGAGGGTTTCGAACGCGCCCGTGAACTGCTGATCCTGCACGTCGACGTCGAGACTGCGGACTGGCCGGAACCCGCGCCGCGCGAAGGGGTCACGCTGCGCACGTTCGTCCCCGGTCAGGACGAGGAAGCGATGGTCCGCGTCAACGCGCGCGCCTTCGACTGGCACCCCGAGCAGGGCGCCCTGACCGCCGACGAGGTCCGGGCGACCGAGAAGGAAGCCTGGTTCGACCCCGAGGGCTTCTTCCTCGCGGAAGAGGACGGGAAGGTCGTCGGCTTCCACTGGACGAAGGTCCACGAGGCGATTCCCGGCCGGTTCGGCGGCGAGCCCGCCGGTGAGGTCTACGTCGTCGGCATCGATCCGGACGCGCAGGGCGGCGGCCTCGGGAAGGCGCTCACGCTCGCCGGGCTGCGGTATCTCCGTGATCGCGGGCTGGGCCAGGTGATCTTGTACGTAGAGGGTGACAACGTTGCCGCGCTCGCGGTCTATTCGAAGCTCGGCTTCACCCGGTACGAGGTCGACGTCCAATACGCTCGGTAACCGCGTTCACACGTGCGGCACTTGACCGGTCACGGAGAGCAGACGCCCAGGTCACGGGCAGGACACGGACCACTTTCGGAGTAGTCGCGCTGCTCACATCGGCCGCCTTGTTCACTTGCCGTTCACCCTTAGACGGTCGCCTGTCCACTGTCGGTGCTTAGTGTCCGGATCCGGAAGGAACGCTCCCGTTCCACCGATCCGGCGAAAGTCTCCCAGTGGAGGAAATGCAGTGAAGATCATGCGGCCCGCGGGCGCGATCGGCATCGTGGCCACCGCCGCCCTCGTGCTCGGCGCCTGTGGATCCGACCCGGCGGCGACGAAGACCGAGGGCTCGGGTGCCGCTTCCGCGCCCAGCGGCACGGCAGGCGTCGAATGCGGCGGCAAGAACCCGCTGTCGGCCGAGGGCTCGTCCGCGCAGAAGACCGCGATCGACATCTTCGTGCAGCAGTACGCCGCCAAGTGCGCCGGCCAGAAGGTGAACTACAACCCCAGCGGTTCCGGCGCGGGCATCAAGCAGTTCAACGCGAACCAGGTCGACTTCGCCGGCTCGGACTCGCCCCTCAAAGACGGCGAGGAAGCCGAGAAGGCCAAGGCCCGCTGCGCCTCCGACGCGTGGAACCTCCCGCTCGTCATCGGCCCGGTAGCCGTCGCGTACAAGGTTTCCGGGGTCGACAAGCTGACCCTGACCCCCGAGGTCACCGCCAAGATCTTCAACGGTGGCATCACCAAGTGGAACGACCCGGCCATCAAGGCGGTCAAGGGCAACGAGGCCGTCAACCTGCCGGACAAGGCCATCCAGGTCATCTCGCGCTCTGACGAGTCGGGCACCACCGACAACTTCCAGAAGTACCTGAAGGCCGCTTCGAAGGGCGCTTGGACCCAGGGCGACGGCAAGAAGTTCGCCGGTGGCGTCGGTAACGGTGCCGAGAAGTCCAACGGTGTGGCCAGCGCGGTCAAGGCCACCGACGGCGCGATCACCTACGTCGAGTCCGCGTTCGCGAAGGACGGCATCAACGCCGCCCTGATCGACAGCGGCTCCGGCGGTGTCGAGCTCACCGCGGCGAACGTCGCCAAGGCCCTCGACGCGGCGAAGTTCAAGAAGGAGGGCACCAACGACCTCGCGCTGGACCTGAACGCGATCTACTCCAGCAACGTCGCCGGTACCTACCCGATCATCCTCGCCACCTACGAGATCGTCTGCTCGAAGTACGCCGACGCCGAGGTCGCCAAGGCCGTCAAGGCGTTCCTGAACGTCGCCGCCACCGACGGTCAGAAGCCGCTTTCGGACAAGGGCTACGTGCCGATCCCGCAGAGCCTGCAGGACAAGGTCCTGACCGCTGTCAAGGCCATCGCCTGACCCTGTTGCCGACCTTACGGTTGATCAGTAAACAGGCTGGACAGAAGTAGTCGATGAGCGATTCGTCTTCGCCCAGAACGCCCACCGGCGCCCCCGGTGGGCGTTCTGGCGTCCGCGAGACCTTCACGGAGGACCCGATTTCGGAGCAACCTGCCGCGTCACCGCCCGAGAAGTCCTCGGTGCAACTCGCGAGCCCCAATTCCCGGACGGTGCGGCCCGGTGACCGCATCTTCCAGATCCTGACCACCGGAGCCGGCGTCTTCGTCGTCTCGCTGATCGGCCTGATCGGGCTGTTCCTGCTGGTGCAGGCCATCCCGGCGCTCCAGGCCGACAACGTGAACTTCCTGACCAGCCAGGTCTGGCAGACCGAGCCGAACGACATGAAGTTCGGCATCATGGGCCTGCTGCTGGTCACGGTCTACTCCGCGCTGCTGGCGCTGATCATCGCGATGCCGATCTCGCTCGGCATCGCTCTCTTCCTGACGCAGTACGCGCCGAAGCGGTTGGCGAAGCCCTTCGCGTACGTGATCGACCTGCTCGCCGCCGTCCCGTCGATCATCTACGGCCTGTGGGGCCTGATGGTCTTCGCGCCGACGATCGAGCCCTTCTCCAAGTGGGTCAACGACACCTTCTCGTGGATCCCGATCTTCGCGGCGGGCAACGTCTCGCCGGACATGCGCGGCACGATCTTCACCGCGGGCATCGTGCTCGCCGTGATGATCCTGCCGATCATCACCTCGCTGTCCCGTGAGGTGTTCGAGCGGACCCCGACCCCGCACATCGAAGGCGCGCTGGCGCTGGGCGCCACCCGCTGGGAGGTCATCCGCACCACGGTGCTGCCCTTCGGCAAGGCGGGCTACATCGGCGCCTCGATGCTGGGCCTCGGCCGCGCGCTCGGCGAGACGATCGCGCTCGCGATCATCCTGACCGGCGCGGTGGGCCGCGAGTTCACCTGGAGCCTCTTCGACGGCGGCGCCACGTTCGCCTCGAAGATCGCGGCGGACTACGCGGAACTCAACAACGAGATCTCGGCGGGCGCGTACATCGCGGCCGGTCTGGTGCTGTTCCTGCTGACGTTCCTCGTCAACTTCGCCGCGCGATCCATCATCGCCAAGAAGGGGGACTGAGCATGTCCACCACGCTCGAGAAGACCCCCGCGTCCACCCCCGCCTTCCAGCAGGTCAGCCTGGCGAGGAAGACCAAGAACGGCCTCGCGACCGTCCTGATCTGGCTGTCGTTCCTGATCGCCGTCGTGCCGCTGGTGTGGCTGCTCGCCACGGTGGTCATCAACGGCGTCAAGCGGATCCCCTACAGCAACTGGTGGACCGAGGACTTCGGCTCGGTGCTGTCGGACGAGGTCGGCGGCGGCGTGCTGCACGCCGTCATCGGCTCGGTGCTGCAGGGCCTGGTCTGCGCGGTCATCGCCGTCCCGATCGGCATGCTGGTCGCGATCTACCTGGTCGAATACGGCCGCGGCAAGCTCGCGAAGATCACGACGTTCATGGTGGACATCCTTTCCGGTGTCCCCTCGATCGTCGCCGCGCTGTTCATCTACGCGCTGTGGATCACGACGTTCGGCCTCCCGCGCAGCGGTTTCGCCGTGTCGCTCGCCCTGGTGCTGCTGATGATCCCGGTGGTCGTGCGTTCGTCGGAAGAGATGCTGCGGATCGTCCCGGACGACCTGCGCGAAGCCTCCTACGCGCTCGGCGTGCCGAAGTGGAAGACGATCATGAAGATCGTCCTGCCGACCGCGCTGTCCGGCATCATCGGCGGCATCATGATGGCGCTCGCCAGGGTCATGGGCGAGACCGCGCCGCTGCTGGTGCTCGTGGGGTACTCCGCCTACGTGAACTGGGACATCTTCGGTGGCGAGCAGGCTGCTTTGCCGCTTCTGATGAACAACGAACGGGTCAGCAACCCGTTCGACGAAGGTACCGTCGCGTTCGACAGGATCTGGGGTGCCGCGCTCACCCTGGTGCTGATCATCGCGATCGTGAACCTCCTCGCCATGCTCTTTGCCCGTCTTGTCGCCCCGAAGAAGAAGTGAGCTGTTTGAGATGGCCAAACGAATCGACGTCAAAGACGTGGACATCTACTACGGCAAATTCCACGCCGTGGACGGCGTCACCCTCTCGGTGCCGCCGCGGAACGTCACCGCGTTCATCGGCCCGTCGGGCTGCGGCAAGTCGACGGTGCTGCGCACGCTGAACCGTATGCACGAGGTCATCCCCGGCGCCCGCGTCGAGGGTGAGGTGCTGCTCGACGGCGAGGACATCTACGGCGCCGGGGTCGACCCGGTACAGGTCCGCCGCACTATCGGCATGGTGTTCCAGCGGCCCAACCCGTTCCCGACGATGTCGATCCGCGACAACGTCGTGGCGGGCCTGCGCCTCGGCGGCACCAAGGGCAAGAAGGAACTCGACGAGGTCGCCGAGCGTGCCCTGCGCGGCGCGAACCTGTGGAACGAGGTCAAGGACCGGCTGAACAAGCCCGGCGGCGGCCTCTCCGGTGGTCAGCAGCAGCGGCTCTGCATCGCGCGGGCGATCGCCGTGCGGCCGGACGTGCTGCTGATGGACGAACCGTGCTCCGCGCTCGACCCGATCTCGACGCTCGCCATCGAGGACCTGATCGGTGAGCTCAAGAAGGAGTACACGATCGTCATCGTGACGCACAACATGCAGCAGGCGGCGCGGGTCTCGGACCAGACCGCGTTCTTCAACCTGGCGGGTGTCGGCCAGCCGGGGCAGCTGGTGGAGCTGAACGACACCGAGAAGATCTTCTCGAACCCGAACGAGAAGGCGACCGAGGACTACATCTCGGGACGCTTCGGATAGTCGCTCGTTTCCGCAGGGCTACGCGCGACGGTGAGGTCTCGCCGTCGCGCTGCCCGGCGAAGACCTCTGCCGGTCGTCTGCCACATGAGCCACACGGTGCCGCCGCCCGCGTACTTGGACAAGGGTGAAGGTCGAGTCTCCTCGGCTGAGCCGAGGGAAGGGGTCCTTCACGCGCGGCCGCTGTGGTTGCTGGTGCACGCGGGCCGCATGTGGCGATCCGCAAGTCCGTGAAGGCCTCCTTCCCTACCTTCGGGGTAGGCAAGGGGCCCTTCACGGACCGCACCTGCGATCAATCGCAGCCAGAACCCAGCAGGTACCTAAGACATGCTTGGCCCTGAGTCGAATCGTCACTCACCACGACACCGGACCCACGTCTCACCGTCGCTCCGTCGGCTTCCCAAGCGCGTGAAGGCCCCCTTCCCACAGGTCAGCTGAGGGAAGGGGGCCTTCACGCGCTTGGGAAGCCCTTTACGCATCCAGAGGACCGGACGCGAGGACTACAGCTCGTCGGGGCCGTAGCCGGGCATCTTGCCGGTCACGACGAAGATCATCCGGCGCGCGACCGAAACGGCGTGGTCGGCGAAGCGCTCATAGAAGCGGCCCAGCAGGGTGACGTCCACGGCCGCGGCGACGCCGTGGTCCCAGTTCCGGTCCATGATGACCGTGAACAGGTGCTTGTGGATCTCGTCGACCTCGTCGTCGTCCGACTCGATCGTGCGGGCGGCCTCGACGTCCTTGGACTTGATGACCTGCTCGACCTGACGGGCCAGGCTCACGCCGACCTCGCCCATCTTGGCGAAGTCACCACGCACGGCGTCGGGCAGCACAGGGTCGGGGTGACGGCGGCGCGCGGCCTTGGCCACGTGCAGTGCCAGGTCACCCATCCGCTCCAGGCTCTCCGCCGCGTGGATCGCGGCGAGGACGGTCCGCAGGTCGGTCGCGACGGGTGCCTGCAGGGCCAGCAGCGCGTACGCCTGCTCTTCGCATTCGGCGCGCGCGTCGTCGACCTTCGCGTCGTCGCTGATCACCTGCTCGGCGAGTCCGAGATCGACCTCGAGCAACGCCCGGGTCGCCCGCTCCATCGCGTCGGCGACCTGGAGCGACATGCTCGCTAGGTTCTCGGCGAGCTGTTCGAGTTCGACATGGTAAGCCTCACGCATGGCCCAACCCTACGGGGAAGAGGGACCAAAAGCCGCATCCCAGAGTGAACCTGACGTGAACCCGGACTAACGAATGATCCTTCGACGGATCTTCAGCCTGAGCTGCTGCTCTTCTTCGGGTTGCCGGACTTGGCGGAACTCGTCGGCGTGGATTCCGTGTCACCCGCCGGCGGGGCCGGGGCCTTCTCTTCCAGCGGGGTGTTGTTGATCAGCGCCCCGAAGACGGCCTTCGACTTGCTCTGCAACAGCACCTCGTTGCCGCGTTTGTTCGCTTCTTCGGTGGTGGGCACGGTGAGGAACTTGACCTTGTCCGATCCCATGCCGCGCATCGACTTCGCCAGCGTCATCATCTGGTTGATGCCGAGGTTCTCGCCGAACGTGGCCTTCGCGAAAGCGTCGATGAAGCCGCTGAGCTTGCCGGTGTCCAGGATGACGTCCTTCGACATCACCGTCTTCAGCAGCGCGCCGAGGAAGGCCTGCTGCCGTTTGATCCGGCCGTAGTCCGACGTCGGGTCGCCCTTGACGTGCCGTGCCCGGACGTAGTTCAGTGCCTGGTCGCCGGAGATCCGCACCTCGCCCGCCTGCGGGATGACCATGCCGAGCGTGGTGTCGTCGACCGGCTTCTCGTTGTACACGGTGACGCCCTGCACGGCGTCGACCATGGACTTGAAGCCGTTGAAGTCGATCCCGACGAAGTGGTTCATCTTCATGCCGGTGATCTGCTGGATGACCTTCGTGACGCACTGCGGGCCACCGACCGCGTAGGCGGTGTTCAGCTTCGTGATCTTCTTCGCGGGCGAAGTCTCTTCGGAGTAGGAAGACGTCGCCGCGTCCCACCGCTTGCATTCGGGACGGCTGATCTCGAGGTCGCGCGGGAAGGACACCATGACGACGCGCTGCCTGTCGGCGGGGACGTGCGCGATCATGACCGTGTCCGAGCGGGCACCCGGGGTGCCTTCCGTGTCGCCGACGCCGTCTTCGGCGGACGCGCCGTCACGGCTGTCGGAGCCGACCATCAGGAAGTTCTCGTCGCCGGTCTGGCCCGCGGCGTCCTGGATGTCGGCCGAATCCTCGTCGAGCGAAGCGACGTTGTTGAACTTCGCGTCGAACCAGGTCTGGGCACCCCACGCCGAACCGATCGAGAGGAACACGAGCGCGGCGACCACGGCGGCCGCGATCCGGCCCACCTTGACCGCTTGCCTGGTCTTGCGTTCCTTCTTCTCCTGCAGGCGGGTCTGCGGGGAAGACTGCTCCGCGGCCTCGGCAGGTTCGGCGGGGTCGGAATCGGTGGTCGTGACCACCCGCTGCAGTGCCGTGCGGGTCTGCTCCAGCAACGCGGCGGGGCGAGCGGCGAGCCGCTCGCGGCGCTCGCGCTTCTTGGCCTCTTCGGCTTCGAGTTCGTCGTGCGCGGCGGAGAACCGGGCGAGCGTGTGGTCGATCTTGCGCTTGGTGATCGTCGCGTCGTCGATCGCCTCGAGCTCGTCGGTCATCGTGAGCCGGTCCATCTCGGACCGCGGCGGGACGCCGGGGGACAAAGGCGGGACCGGCGGCTGCTGGACCGGCGGCGGTGCGACCGGTGACTGCTGGACCGGCCGCTGAGCGGGGCGGCGGGGACGGCGCGGCGGCGCCGGTACCGCGGGCTGCTGCTGCGCTCCCGGGTTCACCACCGGCGGGCGGCGCTGCGTCGGAGCCTCGGGGCCGGGCGCGGCTTGCGAACCGCGCCGTGGCTGGCGCGCACGAGGCGGGCGCGGGGGCTCGGCGGGCTGAGGGGGCCGCGGCGGCGGCTGAGCCGGCGGCGCGGCGGATTCGGCCGCACGAGACGCCGGGTTCTCGACGGGGGCCGCCGGACGGGGACGCCGCGGTGCGGGAGGCTCCGCCCGGTTCGCGCGCGGACCGGGTCTCGGAGGCTCGGGGGTCGGCTCGTCCTGCCGGAGACGACGCGGGGCGGGAGCCTCGGCGGCGGGGTCGAAGACCGGTCGTTCACCCGTATGACGTGCGACGACGTCGGAAACGCTGATCCCGCCGTGGGTGTCCATCGAGCGGCGTCGGCCCCGGCGGCCGCGCTCACCGGCATTTCTGTCGGTGTTGCTGTGGCGACCGGTCCCCGGGTTGTGGTGCTCGTCGGGCACTCGGTCTCCTTTCACGACTGGCGTTGAAGCTCTTTCGTTATCGTACGGACACCTCAGGTTCGTGACGACAACCATCCCGGAATTTTCTTCACCCAAGGTACCGATAAGCGCCGAACGGTCCATGCGATCGGGTGAGCGGTCCTGGTTAAAGCTGCGTTAAAACGGTTGAAACCGTCACGCAGAGTGCGACTCTTGACCGGAGTGAGTGGCTAGGCGTCCGCGGACTCGGCGGCGTTCAACGACTGAGGAATCATCCGCGATGATTCCTTATCCTGATACGCCACTTTGTTCCGGCCCGCCCGTTTCGCCATATACAACAAAGCGTCGGCTCGGCGCAACTGCCGTTCCGGTTCCGCCCGGCGATCCGGTTCCGCGCGGCTCTCGTGCGCGAGTCCCACGCTGATCGTCACCGAGAGGCCGGGCCGGATCCGGGGCCACGGATGGCGGGCCACCCGGATGCGGGCGGTGTCGGCGATGCGCACCGCGCGGGCGGCCTCGACGTCCGGGATGACGAGCGCGAACTCCTCGCCGCCGTACCGGGCGCAGAACGCCTCCGGCGGAAGTCCTTGCTGCAGCAGGTCGGCCACTTCGCGCAGCACCCGATCGCCGACAAGATGCCCGAAAGTGTCGTTGACGCCCTTGAACAGGTCGAGGTCGACCAGCGCGATCGCGATCCCGGGCGGGCCGCGGTAGTCGACGGCCGGGCCGTGCAGCCACTGGTCGAGGTAACGGCGGTTGTAGCTGGACGTCAGCGTGTCCCGCAGGCTGCCGGCACGGGCGAGGTCGAAGGCGGACTTGAGGTGGTGGTAGGCGCGCCGCCAGTCACCCTGGGTGGCGAGCACCCCGGCGATCGACTCGTGGAGGCTGAGCAGATCGGTGGCCGGCGCGCTCGGTGGGAGCGCGGCCTCGTCGTCGGCTACCACGCTCACCTCCGCCACGAATTGGTTTTCGTCGTATAGGAGGGATCTCTTGAGGTATCGGTACGGTCGGAAGTGAATATCGCTCAAGTGGACGACGGATCCGCGCCATTGTCACGCACCGAAGTGCCGTTCTGTAAGGACGAAAACGGCTCGAAGTCTTTGAGCTGCGAAAACTGATCTTTCGCCCAGTAACTCACGTCAGTCACATCGTCATTCAGCAACAGTGCGTAATCGTTCCAGCTCAACCAGCGCCAGTCGCCGACCTCGTCCGGATGCGGTTCCGGGTCTCCGTCCACCCAGGCGACGAAGACCGGGCAGAACTCGTTCTCGACCACGCCCTCGAACGGAGGCGTGCTGTAGCGGTACGCCGGAAGGACGCACCGGAGCCCGTCCAGCCGGGGAAGCCCGAGCTCGAAGGCGGCGCGGCGCCGGACGGCCTCCTCGATCGGCTCGCCGGGGGCGGGGTGCCCGCAGACACTGTTGGTCCAGACCCGGGGCCACACCTTCTTCGACGCGGCGCGGCTGGTGATCAGCAGGGCCTGGTCGCTGCTGCGCAACAGATAACAGGAGAACGCCAGGTGCAGCCGGGTGTTCTCGTGGTGCGCGGCCAGTTTGGGCGCGGTTTCGCCGGTCGGCTCGCCGTCCTCGGTCACGTAGACGATGCGTTCGGTGTCCAGTTCGGTCGTGTTGTTCACCGGACCCACTGAACCAGCAGGCTGTCTGTAACCGGTACCGCGACCAGAGTTACCCCTGTTAGTGGGATGAAAGGTGCTCCACGAGCAAAGAAGTGACGGCCTCGGGCGCCTCTTCCGCCACCCAGTGGGAGACGTCCTCGATCATCTCGAAGCGGTACGGGCCGGTGACGCGGTTCGCGGTGTCGAGCGCGGCCGTCGACCCGAAGGCGGCGTCCTCGGTGCTCCAGATGTAGAGCGTCGGAACCGCGATCGGCCCGATCTTCCCGCCGGGACGGCCGGCGCGGTACCAGTTGAGCGCGGCGGTCAGCGCGCCCGGTTCGGACAGGCGCTGGACGTACTCGTCGATCCTGCTCGGCGGCACCTTCCAGTCGAAGATGCGGCGCAGCGCGTCGGCGTTGTCCGCGAGCATCCGCCGTTCGGTGACGCGGGTCTGCCGCCATTCGGTCATGTACCCCGACCGGAGATGCTGGTCTTCGTCGGTCTTCATGGCCTCCGCAAGCGCCGCCGGATGCGGCGTCGAAACGACGGTGAGACTGCGGAGCCTGGCGGGATGCGTGTCGGCCGCCCACCACGCGACAGCGCCACCCCAATCGTGCCCGACGAGATCGAATTCCTTCCACCCCAAGCGATCCGCGATCGCGATGACGTCACCGACGAGAGCGTCGATCCCGTATTCGGACGCCTGTTCCGGCCGGACGTCCGGCGAGTAGCCGCGCTGATCCGGTGCCACCGCCCGATATCCGAGCACGCCGAGCGTCGCGACCTGGTGCTCCCACTCCACCGCGGCCTCGGGAAACCCGTGCAGCAGCAGGACGGGGCGGCCGTCCTCGGGGCCCGCCGCGATGGCGTCGAAGGAACCGGCCGCGGTGGGGATGCTCAGCTGCTCGATCACGGCGCCGACACTACCGACACAGGTGGTCGCCTCACCGGCGCAGGCTGATGACCAAGGCCACTCCGGCGACGGCCAAACTGAGCCAGGACGAAAGCGGGTAGTAGAAGTCCTTGACGACAGCCCAGCGGTGGTGGTTCCGCATCGGGTCGAGGAAGAGGAGGTCACGCTCGGGGATCTCAGCCTCCTCGTCGCCTGTGCGCATCGGTATACCACCGTGTGCCGCCGTCAGCCGGCGGAGGCGGGGGATCAGATCCTCACGGCCGAGTGCGACCAAGCAGGCGGTGAGTTTGAGAAACTCCGCGTGCCTCTTGAACGATCGCACTGCTCGCGGCGACGAGGGAGCACCGTCCAAGACGACATTGATCAAGGGGTAGGTGAACTCCGATGCGCGATCGGCCACGGTCGGTGGCGCCGCCCAGGTCCGCCGCCCTCCTTGAAGATGCAGGAAGAGCAATCGGGCTGCTCGGCCTGAGTGGTTCATGCAGCGAACAGGATAGGTGTTGACTGCACTGCTGAGAGGAATATTGGCGGCCTTTTCCGCCTTCGTCACAAAGCGATAGAAGCGACGTTCCGGTCGCATCTTCCTTGCCCAGAAAGCCAGCAGGGCGCAAGTGAACAACATGTAGGCCGGCAACCGGGAGGGGAGTCCGCCGAGCCAGTTCGGCCACGTGGTCCCTAGGAAGGCCAGAGCCGCCGCGCCGATCCAGATCATGGTGCCGTACTGGTAGCCGTGAGCACGCCATCGTGAAATCGCATCACGATGCGCCTTCAGCCCACTCTTCTTCTTCCAAATCGCTTGGAATTCTCCGGAATCGTCCAAGAGAGGGTTCTTCTCGCCGAGGACGAGATGACTGACGGCCAGCTCTGCTGCGGTGAACCGGGGATAGCGATGCCACCATTTCGGTGGCCGGTAAGAATACTCGGCAAGGGCCAGGTCGTTGAGTTCTTTCGCGGTTCCCGTGAACTGCGTGCGTGGCATAGGGCAGCTTATCCGGTCGCGGTCAGGAAAGAGTGTCGCCGACTCAGCCCCCCGAGTGCATGTCCTCGGCCTCGGGGACGCAGTCGTCGTCCGGGTCGTCGAGCCAGCCGTGCGGCAGCGTGACCTTGCCCGGCGACCCCTGCCGCCCGCGCGGCCCGTCGGCGTTGTCGGGGAACGGCGCGTCGTGGTCGAGGCGGCCGATGAGATCGTCGAGTTCGGTCAGGCCGGACACCATCGCGAAGCCGCGGCGCAGTTCGGAGCCGACCGGGAAGTTCATGAAGTACCAGGCCATGTGCTTGCGGAGGTCGCGCAGGGCCTTGGTCTCGCCGTCGTGCTGGATGAGCAGCTCGGCGTGCCTGCGAAGTACCTTCGCGACTTCGCCGAGGTTCGGCGGTGTCGGCAGCGGGCGCCCGGCGAAGGCGGCTTCCAGCTCACCGAACAGCCACGGCCTGCCCAGGCAGCCGCGCCCGACCACGACACCGTCGCAGCCGGTCTCGTCGACCATGCGAAGCGCGTCCCCGGCGGAGAAGATGTCGCCGTTGCCGAGCACCGGGATGCTGGTGACGGCTTCCTTGAGCGCCGCGATCTTCGTCCAGTCGGCCTGACCGGAGTAACGCTGCGCTGCCGTGCGCGCGTGCAGGCTGACCGCCGCCGCGCCCTCGGCCTCGGCGATACGCCCGGCGTCGAGGTAGGTCAGGTGGTCGTCGTCGATGCCGACCCGGAACTTGACCGTGAACGGCACATCCGCCTCGGCCGCGGCCTTCGCCGATTCGCGCACGATGTCGGCGAACAGCTTGCGCTTGAACGGCAACGCCGCGCCGCCGCCCTTGCGCGTCACCTTCGCCACCGGGCAGCCGAAGTTGCTGTCGATGTGGTCGGCCAGGCCTTCGCCGGTGATGATGCGGACGGCCTCGGCCATGGTCTTCGGGTCGACCCCGTAAAGCTGCATGGACCTGGGCTTTTCGTTCTCGCCGAAGGTCATCATGTGCATCGTGCCGGGGTGGCGCTCGACCACCGCGCGGGCGGTGATCATCTCGCAGACGTAGATGCCCGCGCCGTACTCCTGGCACAGCTGCCGGAAGGCGACGTTGGTGATGCCCGCCATGGGAGCGAGCACGACCGGGGGATCGACCTCGTAGGGGCCGATCTTCAGGCTGGGCTTGCTCAGGGTGGCTGTCACGTCCTCCATTGTCGCCTGTGGTGTCTGTCACTCGCAGGTGGGCCGGTCGTCCAGTCTTGAAGACGCGTCGGCAGATGCACGGGCGGACTATCGGCAGATCAGCGAGCAGGTCTTCGTTCAGGGTGCGAAGTCGATGTGCACGTCGAACTCCGCGCGAGAGATTCCGTGCAGGGTTTCGATCAGTTCCGCGGCCATGTACCGGGCTTCGGGCTTGGACCGGCCTTGTGTCGCACCGACCCCCTCGACTCGGACGAGCCAGAACCGGCCGTCGCGCACCGCTGCTCCGCGGTAGGTCTTCATGCGATCCAATCGGTGAATTCGTGTCGTGACCGTGTGGATTTTGGTGCGTCAGATGACCCGAAATCCACACAGCGGCCAGGGATTCACTCGATCCGTCGCCGGATTGCGGCGACGCACGCCCGGACATGCGTAAGGCCAGGGTCCCGGTATTCCCCGGGTTCACCTGGCCTCGCGACTCGCGTGACGCCCACGGCGCCGCACTCGGCGTCACCCGGAAACCCGCTTGAGCGACACGACGAACGTAGCTCATGAGCGCGGCAGGCCGATCCCCGATTTCGGTAGCTTCGCTCTCATGAGCGTCCGAACCAGACTCGACGACCTCTACGCGCGACGTCTCCGCGCCCGCCTCCGCCACGGCCCGCTGCCCCGGCACATCGGCGTGATCATCGACGGCAATCGCCGCTGGGCCCGCCAGATGGGCTTCGAGGACGTCCGTGAGGGGCATCGGCACGGCGCCCGGCACATCGCCCGGTTGATGACGTGGTGCGAAGGCCTCGGCATCGGGCACGTGACGGTGTATCTCGCCTCAGTCGACAACCTGACGAAGCGCGCGTCGCCGGAGATGGCCTTCTTGATGCGGGTGATCGAGGACGTCGTCCGTGACCGGCTCACCGTGCCGGGCGCGAACTGGCGCGTCGAGCCGGTGGGGCGGCTCGACCTGCTGCCGTCGTCCACGGCGGAGGTGCTGAAGCGGGCCGAGGAGGACACTCGCGAGGCGACGGGGCCCGAGCTGACCTTGGCCATCGGGTACGGGAGCCGCGAGGAGATCGTCGACGCCGTCCGTGACCTCGTGCTCGAAGGCGCGGCGGACGGAAGGTCACTCACGGAGATCGCGGAGGCCGTTTCCGTGGACGCCCTCGCCTCGCATCTGTACACGGCGGGCACTCCCGATCCGGATTTGATCATCCGGACCAGTGGCGAGGTCCGGCTGTCCGGGTTCCTGCTGTGGCAGGCCAAGGAATCGCAGCTGTACTTCTGCGACGCCAACTGGCCGGGCTTCCGGTACATCGACCTCTTGAGGGCACTACGGGTGTGGGCTCGATCTCGATGATCTTGCAGGTCGCGACCACATCGTCATCACGATTGAGTAGTGCTACGGATCCCTCGGCGGCCCTCAAGCCGCATGCTGATCGCCATGACCACCGATGGGGATGTGCTCCTCAGGCTCGCCGGGGAGATCGACGACCTTGGGGCCCGCCTCGCGCGGGTCGGTACGGAGCTGCGGACCGTCCAGTCCGAAGCGGAACCGGCGCCCGAAGGGGCGCCTGAGCAGGCGCTCCAAGACCCGGCCGAGCAGGCCGCCGAGCAGCAGGTACCGCAGCAGCCCGCGCCGCAGGTGCCGCCCCAGGCCCAGCACCCACAGCAGCAGATCCCGCAGCCGCAGGCGCCCCAGCAGCCGCACCCGCGTTACTTCACGCACCCACAGCACCCCCAGTACCAGGCCCAGTACCACCAAGCCCAGCACCAGCAGGCCCAGTACGCGCAGTGGCAGCAGCAGTACCGCCAGCAGGCCCAGCAGCAGCCCTACCGCCCGTACCAGCCCATCCCGAAGGTCACGCTCGCCGAGAAGCTGGGCAAGGAAGGCGCCGGAAGCAGGCTGCTGGCCTGGATCGGCGGCGCGGTCACGCTGCTCGGCATCGTGCTGTTCCTCGTGCTCGCGATCCAGCGCGGCTGGTTCGGCCCGCTGCCCCGGGTGATCGGCGGCGCCGTGCTCGGCGCGGCGCTGGTCGGGATCGGCCTGCGGCTGCACCGCACCCCGGCCGGTCGCACGGGGGCGTTCGCGCTCGCCGCGACCGGGATCGGCGCGTTGTACCTCGACGCCATCGCCGCGACGACGCTGTACGAGTACCTCCCGGCCTACGCCGGTCTCGCGCTCGGTCTCCTGATCGTGGTCGGCGGGCTGCTGCTGGCCGTGCGGTGGAAGTCTTCGCTGCTCGCGGCGGCCGTCGTGCTCGGCTGCGTGATCTGCGCGCCGATCATCACGCAGGGCTTCACCCCGGAACTGGTCGCGTTCCTGCTGGTCGTCCAGGTCGCTTCGACGCCGGTGCAGCTGCGCCAGTCGTGGCCGTCGGTCGCGGTCGCCGCCGGGATCCCGCCGCTGGTCGCGTCGGTCTTCAGCACCGCGTTCACCGGCTTCGGTGGCAGCACCGCCAACACCGCCGCCGCGCTGGCCGCGAGTGCCGTCGGACTCGTGCTCGCCCTGATCGTCACCCTCAAGCGTTCCGGTGACGCCGCCGCGCTCGCCCTGCTCGCCGTCGCACCGGCGCCGTCGCTGCTCGCCGCGCTGTTCCTGCCGAAGACCTCGGCCGTGCTGGTCACCGCGTCGGTCGCGCTGGTGCTCCTCGGGGTGTGGGCGGCCGGGCAGTGGCTCGACGGCTGGACGGGTGACCTCGCGGGCGCCGCCGGTCTCCTCGCGGCCCTGCAGACGACGATGACCCTGTTCGACGGCAGCGCCCGTTCGGCGATCCTGGTCGGCGAAGGGGTCCTGCTGGCCCTGGTCGCGCTGTGGACGAAGAAGCACGTGGCGCTCGCCGGCGGGCTGGTCTTCGCCGTCATCGGCGGCCTGATCGCGCTGGCCTTCGACGTCCCGCCGACGCTCTTCTTCCTGATCCGGAACCGCCCGGACGCCGACCTCGCCGCCGCGTTGCTGGTGGCCGTCGCGATCCTGGCCGTCTCGATCACGCTTCCGTGGGTCGCGCACCGGCTCGGGCTGTTCAAGGCGGCGGCGGAGAACGTGGTGCCGTGGCTCTTCGCCGGGGTCTGCGGGCTCTACGGCGCGGGCGCGATGGTGCTGTGCGGCGCGCTGCTGGCCGTCCCCGGCCGCTCGGGCTTCCTGCTCGGCCACGTGGTGATCACGGTGTCCTGGACGGTCGCCGCGCTGGTGCTGCTCATCCGCGGCATCTCGGCGGTCAACCTGCGGGTGATCGGGTTCGTGCTGGTCGGCGCGGCGGTGCTGAAGCTGGTGCTGTTCGACCTCTCCGCGCTCGACGGCCTGGCCAGGGTCGCGGCCTTCCTCATCGCCGGCCTGGTGCTGCTCGGTGCCGGGACGCGCTACGCGAAGCTCGTCGCGTCTCGCTGAGCCGGACGCGGAAGAAATGCCGCCGGGTCGTGGTTGGTGGGTTCATGACCTACCAACCCGACCCGCGGCTCGCTGACCGGGCGAAGGAGAACGTCGCCTGGCTGACCACGATCAGCCCCAAGGGCCGCCCTTCGCCCCGCCCGGTGTGGTTCGTGCTCGACGGCGAGGATTTCATCGTCTTCAGCCAGCCGGACACGGCGAAGACGCGGCATATCGAAGCCAACCCCGAGGTCAGCCTCCACTTCAACGCCGACGAGCACGGTGGCTCGATCCTGGTGATCGGCGGCCGGGCCGAGATCCTGCCGGACGGTCTCCCGTCGGAGCAGCCGGGCTTCCTCGACAAGTACGAGAAGCACTACCCGGCGATCGACTACGACATCCCGAAGTTCGACCGGGAGTATCGCGCCCGGATCAGGATCCGGCCCGAACGCACCTGGGGGTTTTAGGAAACACTGCTAGAAACCGACCGTCACACAGGCCAGCCGGGCCCCCGCTGTCCCGGCGTGACCGGGGTCGGTGTGCGTATGCGTTTCGTGGATCACGATCGAATTCGCTCGCCGTTCGCTGAACGTCCAGTCCACTTTGGACACGGCGGCGCCGCGGCCGGTGGCGTCGGTGGTGAGGTCGAGCCAGATCTCGTTCTGGGGGTTGGCGTAGGCGGGATCCACCGACGGCTTCACCGGGTCTTCGACATTCTGGTAGTGCGGTCCGGCGAGGTCGCCGGTGGCGCCGCACGGCTTCGTGTGCGCGTGGGCACCGTATTCGCGGTTGGGCAGCAGGCCGGTCACGAGGACCGCGGTCGAGGTGCCGAAAGCCTTGGAGGTCAACCCGAAGACGTGCGTGCGGGCGCCGGCCGGGACCAGCTCCGGCTTGTAGATCGTGAGGCCGCTCTTGGCGGTGATGACGTGGACTCGGGAGCCGGGGGTGGCGGTGGCCGGTCCGGCGCCGGAGGTGAGCGCCAGCGCGGCGGTGGACAGGGCCAGGACTAGTACGGGGACGGGGCGCATGTCACCTTGCCTAGTCCGCACGAATCGGACACGCCAGACAGGTCACTCGGTCGGGCGATCATTCTCAAACTATGGGCAGGACAAGTGAGTATTAACCCTCCGGATCGCACTTGGCTGGTCGCGGTCGCAGCCGCACTTTGGGGCACAGACGGGCTTTTGCGGCTTCCGCTCGCCGAGGCATTGCCGGCGGCCACGGTCGTCTTCTGGGAGCACCTGCTCGTGGTGCTGGTGCTGAGTCCGCTGATCCCCGGCGCTTTCCGTGCCTTGCGCCGGTGCGGACCGCGGGAATGGCTGGCCGTGCTCGCCATCGGCGGCGGCTCTTCCGCGCTCGCGACGGCGATGTTCACCGCGGCCTTCAAACTGGGCGACCCGGTGACGCCGTTGGTGCTGCAGAAGCTCCAGCCGGTGTTCGCCGTGCTGGCGGCATATTTCGTACTCCGTGAGCGAGTTCGCCCGGGGTACGCCTTCTTCGCGATCCCGGCGCTGCTGGGTGCTTGGCTGCTGGCCTTCAAGGATCCGCTGGACATCCAGCTCGCCGCGGCGAAGGCGGCGCTGCTGGCGATCGGCGCGGCCGTGTTGTGGGCGGCGGGCACGGTCCTCGGCAGGCTGCTTTCCACCGAGCTGGCGCCGAAGGAGGTCACCACCCTGCGCTTCACCGTCGGGCTCCCGGTCGCGGCGGGCATCGTGGCGTACCAGGGCGGCGGGTTCGCGGTCGGCTGGGACAACGCGCTCGGCCTCGGGCTGCTCGCGCTGGTCCCCGGCCTGCTGGCGCTGAGCCTGTACTACCTGGGCCTGCGGTCGACCCCGGCCGCCAGGGCGACGCTGGCCGAGCTGGCGTTCCCCGTCACCGCGGCCGTGATCGGCGTATCGTTCCTGAACGCGCACTTGTCCGGTACGCAGTGGCTCGGCCTCGCCGTCGTGGTCGTGTCGGTGACCTCGCTCGGCTGGTACGAAAAGGTCACGCGCCAACCGATGGTCTTGGAGCCGCCGCATGGTCGAGCACACCGGCGAGACGAAGAACGAACGCCTGACCCGCAACGTCAGTGAGCTGCTGCAGGAGCTCCGGGTCGCGCAGGCCGGCGTCCAGATCCTCTTCGGGTTCCTGCTCACGGTGGTGTTCACCGACGAGTTCCACGAGGCGAGCGGGTTCGAGAAGTCCGTCCACCTGACGGCGGTCCTGCTCACGGTCTGCTCGACGGCGCTGCTGACGGCGCCCGCCGCCTGGCATCGGCTGCTGTTCCGCACCGGGAACCGCGAGCGGATCCTCACCTACGGCAACCGTTCCGTCCTGGTCGGCCTCGGCTGCCTCGCGGCCGCGATCACCACGACCGTCGCGCTCATCGCCAAGGTCGTCTACGGCCCGATAGCCATGGCGATCCTCGGCGTGGTGTCGGCGGCGCTGTTCGTCGGCATGTGGTTCGTGGTGCCGAAGCTGATCGACCACAACGGCGACTGATCACCGCCAGATGCGGACAGGGGTGCTGTCCGGCAGGCCGAACGCGGCGGGCGTCACGGTCTCCGGGCCGTCCGGGCTCGCGCCGTCGATCACCCGGCGGGCGCCGACCCACGAGAACATCGCCTTGACCGAAGGCGCGTAGCCCGAGCCGTCCTTCGCGAGTTCCCGGTCGAGCACGCGGTACCCGTCCGGGGTGCGTTCGACGCGGTAGACCATCGGCAGCCGCCGGAATCCGCTGCCCGTGACGAGCCCGCCGCCTTCTTTCGCGACCTCGTCGCAGCTCGCGACCAGGCCGATCTTGGCCCGCTCGCCGTCGGTCCGGGTCTCGATCACCTTCTGCGTGCACACCCAGCGGACGTCCGCGAGGCCGGAACCGGCGAGCGTCCCCGTCCAGCCGTGCGCGCGCAGATGTTCGTCGATCGGCGGCAGCGCTTCCCGCGCGACGGCGTCGTTCACCGTCGGCATCTCGTCCACGATCCACCAGGCGGCCGCGGTCACCACGACACCGACGCCGGCGAGCACGGGCCAGCGTTTGACGTTCCCCATGGGACGAAGCTACCGAGCGGGGCAAGTGTTCACCCGCGGTTCGGGACGCGTTGCTTCCGCGACCGTAGGTTTCGGCCGTGAACGACTCCTCCAGACGGACCTTCCTGCGCGGCGCGGGCCTGCTCGGCGCCGGTGCGGCGGTGTCCGCGGTGCCCGTGCTCGGCGCTCCCGCGGCTTCCGCGACCTTCGGCCACCACGGCCCGGACGCCGAAGACGGCAGCTTCACCCTCGCGGTCCTGCCCGACACCCAGTACCTCTTCGACGCCGACCGCGGTGATCCCGCGCCCTTGGACGCCACGTTGCGGTACGTCACCGGCGGCGACGAGAACATCGTCTTCCTGGCGCATCTCGGCGACCTCACCGAGAACGGGAAGCCGGGCGAGTTCGACCAGATCAGCCGGTCTTTCCAGCACCTGGACCGGCGGCGGTTCCCGTACAGCACCCTGGCGGGCAACCACGACATCAAGTCCTCGACCGACGACCAGCGCGGCCGCACGCCGTACCTCGACGCGTTCGGCCCGCAGCGGCAACGGGGCTCGAAGACCTTCCGCGGCGCGAGCCCGGACGGCTACAACAGCCACCACGTGTTCCGCGCGGGCGGGCGTGAGTGGCTGCTGCTCGCCCTCGACTGGCGGCCGTCGGCGGGCGGGCTGGAGTGGGCGCGGTCGATCCTCGCCCGGAATCCGCGGCTTCCGGCGATCCTGACCATCCATGAACTGGTATGGGCCGACGAGGCCGGGCAGGCTCAGCTTTCCGAGTTCGGGCAGCGGGTGTGGGACGAGCTGATCGACGGGAACGACCAGATCTTCCTGACCCTCAACGGGCACTACTGGCCGCCGGGCCGCGCGGTGAAGCGCAACAAGGCGGGCCACGACGTCCACCTGCACATCACCAACTACCAGGACCGCTACTACGGCGGCAGCGCGATGATCCGGCTCTACCGGTTCGACCTCGCGCGGAACGTGATCGACGTCCGCACGTTCTCGCCGTGGCTGGCCGACCAGGCACCGCGGCTGAACGAACTGCAGCGCCAGGAGATCGAGCGCACCGGCCCCTCGGACTACTTCAGCCTGGAGATCGATTTCGACGCGAGGTTCGCCGGTTTCGCCCCCGTCCCGGTCCCGCCCGCGCGGCCCGCGGACCGGCAACTGATCCGCGGGACCGTGGCGTACTGGCGGTTCGAAGGCCGTGACGGCGCGCCTCTAGACGGGGTCCGTGACCTTTCGGGCCGGGGCAACGACCTGGTCCGGGTGACCCTGCCCGGCAGCGCCGCCGAAACACTGCGGTACTCCGGTGAGTTCTCCGGGCGGCAGCCGTCGAGGTCGAGCCTCCGGTTCGACGGCGGCAAGAAACCGGCCCGCGGCGCGTATCTGCGCACGGCGGACTCCGCGCCGATGAACGCGGAGACGTTCGCGCGCGGCTACACCGTCGAGGCGTTCGTGAAGTTGCCCGAGGATTTCAAGGACGGCAACCATTCCTGGGCCGCGCTCTTCGGCAGGCAGGGGTCCGGCGGCAAGGCGGGAAAGACCGGCGACGACCCCGGCGAGCCGTCGGCCACACTGTCCCTTTCGGACGGTGCCGCGTTCCAGTGGGCGGTGTTCCCGGTGAACCAGAACGGGATTTCGACCGCGTGGAGCCACGAACTGACGTTGAAGGAATGGATCCACGTCGCCGCCGTCAACGACGGCAGGCGGACGACGCTCTACGTCGACGGCTGCCCGGTGCTGCGGAACCCGAAGACGGCCGCGGCGGGGATCGCGAACCCCGGTGGCTCCTGGCTGATCGGTGCCTACGCCTACGACTCGATCGTCGAGCAGGCGTTCCATGGCTGGCTCGGTGACGTCCGCGTGGTGGGAAGGGCGCTGGAGCCCCGCGAGTTCATGCTCGGCTGATCGGCATCCCGGACAACACGGAACGTGCGCGGTAATGGTGGATGCTCGTCCCCATTATCGCGCACGGTCGTTTCCGGGGAATCACCGGGGTGTCTCTTGACAAGGGGTGGACAATAAAAAATCGACGTCCGATCAACAGTGCTCATTCAAACACTGATCGGTACGTCGAATGTTTTGTCAGTCTAGCCGCTGTGAGGGGAACTTGTCAAATCAGGGGTACGACGAGGAATTGCTGTCCGAACGGGACTACGTCGCGTCGCTCTACGGGCGGCTGGACACCGAACGCGTGCGGGTGGGCGAAGCGTATGCCGGTGCGCTGCGGGGAGAAGGGTTCGCGCTTTCCGACCGCGAAGTCTCCGTCGGCGCGAAAGCCCGCGAGATGGCGCGGCTGAAGATCGCCGACGAAGGCCTTTGTTTCGGCCGTTTGGACGCCCTTTCGGGAGGCCGGTCCTACGTCGGCCGGATCGGTCTTTTCGACGAAGAGAACGACTACGAACCGTTGGTGCTGGATTGGCGGGCGCCGGCCTCGCGCGCGTTTTACTGCGCGACCGGCGCGTCGCCGGAAGGAATGTCGCGGCGCCGTCAATTCCGCACCCTCGGCCGTACCGTCCTCGACTTCACCGACGAGGTCTTCGGCCGTCCGGAATCGGGGGAACGGGGCGACGTCGCGCTGCTGGCCGCGGTCAACGCGCCGCGCGGCGAGGGGATGCGGGACATCGTCGCGACGATCCAGGCCGAGCAGGACGAGATCATCCGCCTGGACCACACGGGCGTCGTCGTGGTGGAGGGCGGCCCCGGCACCGGCAAGACGGCGGTGGCGCTGCACCGGGTGGCGTACCTGCTGTACACGAAACGGGAGCGCATGGAACGCCGCGGCGTGCTCGTGGTCGGGCCGAGCAGCGGCTTCCTCGACCACATCGGCCGTGTCCTGCCGTCGCTCGGCGAGACCAGTGCCGTCTTCGCGACGCCGGGAAGCCTTGTCGCCGGACTGAGCACCGAACGCGAGGATCCGCCGGCGGTCCAGCGGCTCAAGGGTTCGCTGGGGATCCTGGACGTGCTCGCGGCGGCGGTGACGGACCGGCAGGAGCTGCCCGCCGAGGCGGAGCCGATCGAGCTCGACGACGTCACCGTGCCGTTCGACGCCGAGGTCGCGGCGACCGCGCGCGAGGTGGCCAGGGACAGCGGCCTGCTGCACAACGAGGCGAAGGCCGTTTTCGAACGCGAGGTGATCAGCGCGCTCGCCGTCCGCGCGGTCGGGCGGATCGGCGCGGGCTGGCTGCCGGAGGACGACCGGCACACTCGCCCGGAGATGCTCGAGAACGCCCGGCGCGATCTGGAAGCCAGTGAGGAGCTCGGCGCGGTGCTGGATCGCCTCTGGCCGACGCTGACGCCCCAGCGGCTGCTCGCCGACCTCTACGCCTCACCGGAGCGGTTGCGGGCGGCAGGGGCCGATCCGGCGCTGTTGCGCGAGGACGCCGCCGCGTGGACGGTGTCCGACGTGCCGTTGCTGGACGAAGCCGTCGAACTGCTCGGGCACGACCGCACCGCCGAGCGCCGGGCGGCGGAGCGGCGGCGGCGGGAACGGAAGGAGTACGCCGAGCGGGTGCTGGAGATCGTCGGGGTGGAGGACGATCACGACGACTACGAGTTCGCGCTGCGGCCGACGGACGTGCTGATGGCGGAGGAACTGGCGGACCGGTTCGCCGAACGCGACGAGCGGGACCTGGCCGAACGCGCCGCCGCCGACCGGGAATGGACCTACGGCCACGTCGTGGTCGACGAGGCGCAGGAACTGTCCGAAATGGACTGGCGAGTGCTGATGCGGCGCTGCCCGAGCCGGTCGTTCACCGTGGTCGGGGATCTCGCGCAGCGCCGGTCGCCGTCCGGCGCGCGGTCGTGGGACGCGATGCTTTCCCGGTACGTCGCCGATCGGTGGCTGTACCGGAAGCTGACCGTCAACTACCGGACGCCGTCGGAGATCATGGCTGTCGCGGCTTCGGTGCTGGCGAGTTTCGCCCCGGACGTCGTGCCGCCGGAGTCGGTGCGTTCGTGCGGTGTGCGGCCCTGGGCCCGTCGACTGTCCGAAGTGGACTTGGAGGACGCCGTCGCCGAATTCGTCCGCGAGGAATCGGGGCGCGAGGGGACGGCTGTCGTCATCGGGCCGCCGGGGGTGCCGGGCGCGATCGCGCCGTCCGCGGCGAAGGGGCTGGAGTACGACGCGGTCCTGGTGGTGGAGCCGGAGCGGATCCTCGCCGAAGGTCCGGGCGGGGAGGCGGAACTGTACGTCGCGCTGACTCGGGCGACGCAGCGGCTCGGGGTCCTGCACAGCGGTTCGCTGCCGAAAGTCCTCCGCGGTCTTGATTCCGGGCGGCGGACTCCCGACGTGTATCTGCGCTGCGTCTAGGGGGAGCCAAGGTGTCGTGAGTGTTCTGGGCTGTTCGGTCGGCCCGAAACACTCACGACTCCCCCCAATAAAGGGCTACCGGGTCAGGTTGCCCCAGGCATATGTCTGTTTTGCGAGTTTCAAGTAGATCAGTGTTTCCGTGCTGACGACACCCGGGATAGGCCGGATGTCGTCGTTCAGCACACTCAAGAGATGTTCGTCGTCCCGGCAGGCGACCTCGGCGAGCAGGTCGTAGCCTCCCGCGGTGAGCACGACGTAGTGGACGTCCGGCAATCCGGAGAGCTGGTCGGAGACAGCTCGCGGATCGCCTTGGACCTTGATCGCGACCATCGCCTGACGGCCGAGCCCGACGTTCGCCGGATCCGTGACCGCGACGATCTGCATCGTCTCGTCCCGCAACAGCCGTTGGACGCGTTGCCGCACGGCGCCCTCCGACAGGCCGACGGCCTTGGCCAACGCCGTGAACGAGGCCCGCCCGTCGACTTGCAGTAGAGCGATCAGGGTGCGATCGGTATTGTCCAACCCTCTAGGTGTGCGCTGCTCAATCTGCGCGCGTGGTTCGTCACCCATGCCGTCCCTCCCTTTGTTTCGGCATGCGATTCTTGTCGCGCAGCGTATCGATCAATGTCCAGAATGCTACCGCCGTTAAGTTGTTTGTCGCGATTCTCTTTCCCGGCATGTTCGCGCGAAGGATTCTGTCGCGCGACAGGGCGAGTGCCGAGGTTTTCGGACGACCGGTCAGCCGAGGTCGCGTTTCAGCAGGTCCTCCTCGGTTTCACGGCGGACGAGAAGGGTCGCCTTACCGCGTGAGACGCCGACCACCGGCGGCCTGCCGACGAGGTTGTAATTCGACGCGAGCGAGTGGTGGTATGCCCCGGTGCACGGGACCGCGAGCAGATCGCCGGGGTGGACGTCGTCCGGGAGCGCGAGCCCGTCGGCGAGGATGTCGCCTGATTCGCAGTGCCGTCCGACCACCGTCATCGGCCGCCGGACCGCGCGGCCGCGCCTGCCGATCAGGCGCGCGGTGTACGCCGCCCCGTAGAGCGCGGGCCGCGCGTTGTCGCTCATCCCGCCGTCGACGGCGACGAACGTGCGCGAACCGCGTTTCACCGCGCAGACCCGGTACACGGTGATCCCCGCCTGCCCGACGATCGCGCGGCCCGGCTCGATCGTCAGTTTCGGCAGGGGGAAGCCGCGCGAAGTGCATTCGTAAGCGAGAGCGACCCGCAGACGGCGCACATAGCCGTCGATGTCGAAACCGGTGTCGCCGGGCAGATAGCGGACGGCGTGCCCGCCGCCGAGGTCCAGCTCCCGCAGGGTGACGCCGTGGGTCTCGCGGAGCCCGGCGAGCACCCCGATCATCTTGCGGGCGGCCAGTTCGTAGAAGTCCACACGGGACACCTGCGAACCGATGTGGCAGTGCAGCCCGGCCAGGCGGAGCCCCGGCTGCGCGAGTACGGCGGAGACGGCCCGGCCGAGGTTGTCGCGGACCTCCTCACGCAGTGAGAAGCCGAATTTCTGTCCTTCGGTGCCGGTGGTGATCGCCGCGTGCGTCCCCGCCGCGACGTCGGGGGTGACGCGGATCAGCACCTGCTGCGCGCCGGTGGCCAGCGCGCCGAGCTGCTCGATCTCGTCGAGCGAGTCCACGACGATCCGGCGGACGCCGTAGGACAGCGCGGCCTTGAGGTCTTCGGGGGTCTTCGCGTTGCCGTGCAGCAGGATCCGCTCGGCGGGGAAGCCGACCGACCGCGCCACCGCGATCTCGCCCGCCGAGCAGGTGTCGAGGGAAAGCCCTTCCTCGGCGACCCAGCGCAGGACCGCGCGGGTGCACAGCGCCTTGCTCGCGTACGCCACCTCGGCGTCCGGCAGCGCCTGACGGTACGCGCGGGCGTTCTGCCGGACCTCGTCCTCGTCGAGCAGGTACGCCGGGGTCCCGAACCTCGCGGCGAGGTGCGACACGGGCGCGCCGGCGAACAGCAGTTCCCCGCCGGGCCCGAGCCGGGTGCTCCGCGGCCAGACCCCGGGTTCGAGGTGGTCGGCGGCTTCGCAGCCGAGGCTGGGCAGGAGCTCGCTGAGCGTCACGGGTTACCTCCGCGTCGATCGGTCAGTGCTCCGCCAGCACAACTCCGATCGGCCCGGCCCGGCCGCTTCGCCAACGCCTCCCTGACGCGTTCCGGGGTCTCGCTGACGCCTTGTTAACGCGCGAGTAACCCCGGCCACAGCGCGGCCGTGACCCGCTCGCGTTCACCCGGCGTCAGCGGACGGCTCGGCGGCCGGACAGCGCGGCGGCACAAACCCAGCTGTGCCAAAGCTTCCTTCACCACGCTCACGTTGTTGGCGTTCCCGTCCGCGGCCCGCAGCTCCTCGAAGGGCCGGACGCGTTCCCAGCAGGCCATCGCGGCGCGGAAGTCGCCGTCCCGAAGCGAACGGAGCATCTCCAGCGAGAGTGACGGCGCGACGTTCACCAGTCCCGACGTGAACCCGGTCGCGCCGACGGCGAAGTAGCCCGGTGCCGAAAGCTCCGCCAGCCCCGCGATCCACACGAAACGCCTCAGCCCCGCGTCCCGTGCCACCGCGGCGAACCGCACCGGATCCGGCACCGCGTATTTCACCCCGATGACGTTCTCCGCGGCGTCGGCGAGCCTGGCCAGCTGCTCGCCTTCGATCCGCGCGTCGCGCACGTACAGCACGACACCCAGCTCCGGGACCGCCGCCGCGATGGCGCGGTGGTACTCGACCCAGCCCTCCACCGAGACGTACGGATGCACCGGCTGGTGGATCATGATCAGGCCCGCGCCCGCCTCCCGCGCGTGCCTCGCCGCGCCGATCGCGGTCCCGACGTCGTGCCCGACGCCGGCGACCACACTCACCCGCCCGGCCGCGGCCTCGACCGTCAGTTCGAGGCAGTGCCGCGTCTCGGCCTCGTCCAGCGCGTAGAACTCGCCGGTGTTGCCGTTCGGCGTCACGACCTCGACGCCGGCGGTGATCACCCGGTCCACCAGCTTCGCGTAGGTCTCCGGATCCACGGCGCCGTCGGCGTCGAACGGCGTCACCGGGATGGCCACGACCCCCGACAGCCGCCGTTTCCGCTCGTCGAACCGTGCAGAGGAGGTCACCGGCATGTCCGATCTGATATATGATGTGACGTCTCACGGTAGCACGGCGAGGGGAGCGGGTCAGGCGTCCTGAATCTTGGGACAAGCGGACATGGGCAGGCTCGTGAGCGGTTGGGGCGGTTCTCTTTGAGGAGTAAGGCGGCCGTGTCGTTGAGGTGTGCGCCCAATGTGGCATTGGGGACGGTGGGTGTCCCCAATGCCACATTGGGGACACCCTGGGGCGCGGCTCAGGGCGCCGGGACCCTTGCGGACGTGACGCGAAGGGAACTTTCCCTGCATGCGATGCGACGAAAGTCCCCTTCGCCCCGACCGACAGGACACCTTTGCCTTACCCCTCGATAATTGAGGGGTAAGGCCAACCTGGCGAGTTTGTGGACGGTGGCGGTGACTGTGCGCGACGCCGGGTCGTTGGCGTCGACTGTGTGGATTTTGGTGCGTTGGATGATGCTGTTGGTTTTCTCTGGTCAGGCGGCTGGGGTGAGGGAGAGGTGGCGGACTGGGCTGGTTCGTGTGGTGGCGCGTAGGGTTCCGATGAGCCAGGCGC